>NZ_JBSGFQ010000059.1:0-83133 GCF_053603495.1 Nonomuraea sp. NPDC004186
GCGCGACAGCCGGGCCAGCGCGCTGACCACAGCACGCAATTCAACCCTCAGCTGGACCGCTCAGCCGACCACACCTTGATCGCGAAAGATCGAGGCTAGCGGCACTACCGGCCCGGACGATGCGGTGCTGCTGCCTCTTTGGGGCACTGGCGGTCTGCGGGTTCCAGCGACCTTTCCCTTCGACGTGGGTGCTGGTTGTTACGGGTGTTTGGCGGTCTCGTCCTGCGAGGTGGGTGCTGGTTGTTACCGGTGTTTGGCGGTCTTGTCCTGCGGGGCGGGGTCCGGTCATCACTGGTGCTTGGTGCTCTCGCCCTCCAGGGTGGATGCCGGGCATCTGAGGTGCTTGGTGGTCTCGCCTTCCGGAACGGCCTCAAAGGCCCCAGGGTGGACGTCTCAGGCGTCCCTCCGGCCTACCAGCCACAGGGCCACTGCCAACGGGCACGCTGCGTACGCGACCAGCACTGCGGCGGCCGCTACGGGAGACAGGAGGGAGCCGTATACCGATGTGGTGATCAGGTCGCCAGTGATCTCGCGGGGAAGTGCGCCGATCATCACAGAGCCGAGGCGTTCACTCCATGGCTCCGGGATGTTGCCGATGATTATGGGGATCACGTAGACGAGGCCGGCCAAGGTGGCGATCGAGGCGGCGGTCGAACGGAAGAGCGCGCCCAAGCCCAAGCCGAGCAGCGCGAACGTAGGCACTGTGAGGCTGATGGCAGTGAGGAGTGGCAGTCGGTCCATGAAGGCGTCGGTGTACGCGCCGGAGAAGCGGTCGCCTATCACCCATCGGGTGACGAAGTAGGTGCCGAAGACCGTCACCAAGCCGATGATCAGGCCCAGCGTGCCGACGATGGCGGATTTGGCGACGAGGACGGGCCAACGACGCGGGATGATGGTCAAGCTCGTTCTGATCAAGCCGGTCACGTATTCGGAAGTGATGGCAAGCGTGCCCAGGATGCCCATGCACAGTTGGGGCACGATCACGATCACCTCCTCCAGATCCGCGATCCGAGCGCCGGGTCGCCGGGCGGCGGGGGCGGTGTCGTACATGTTGGCGGCCATCATGGCGAGTGCGAACCCCAAGACAACCGTGCCTAGGCTGAGGCTGAGAATCAGGTGCGTGGAGCGGAGGGAACGTACCTTCAGCCATTCCGAGGTAAGAACGCTCATGCTTTCGTCCGCTCCGAGCTGAGGATGCCGATGCGGGTATCCATTCTTCGGATGAGTGCGGTCATGTGGGGTTGGTCCGTTCGTGAGGGAAATGCTCCGTTATGCCTGTTCCTGAGGCGGGAGCGTTCGTGTGGCCTTGCGTTCCAGAGCCATTGCTGTGGTGTGGGAACGTTCGGTCAGGTGACGGTGAGGAAGCTCGTGCGGCCGTCGTCATAGCGCTTACTGAAGAACTTTGAGCGAGAGCGTGCCGCGGCTCCGCCGGGAAACGCTTATGCAAGTGGCTCTTCCTGCTGCTGGGAGATGCTCATACGAGCGTCCCTTCGTAGGGCGAAAGCGTGCTCGTCCGCGTTGTTGCCGCGGTTGGGGGCGTTCATGGTCGTTGGTTCTTGGTACGGGGATGCTCGAACGCTCGTGCGTCCTTCGGGCGAGAGCGTTCGTTTCACTGGCTGCTCATTTGGCGAGAGCGGGCTTTGGTGTCCTTGCTCCAGTGCTTAGAGTGGGCTTCGCCGTTCGCGCGCCAGCGGTGAGGGCGGCTTCGCGGCCCGCGCTTCCGTGGTGAGAGTGCGTCTGCGGTTGCTCGATCGTGGCGTAGGGGATGCTCGTGTCACTTCTGCTCCTACGGGCATTTCGGTTCGCGTGGGAGCGCGCCTGCATGGGCGCTCGTTTCGGGGCTGATGGTGCTCTGTCGGGGCTGGTCTCGTTTGTGTGGTGGCGTCTGTGGTGTTCGTCCTGGAAAGGGGAGGGAGGATTCAGACGTCTCTGCGGTTGAGTTGGTAGTAGCCGATGGCGAGGGCGACGAGGGGATAGGCGAGGAGGGCGGCAAGTGCGGCCCAGGGAGGCAGAAGACCGTCGCCCAAGCGCGAGGAGAGGTGCTGGTCGGCTATTTGGGGGACGAGATTCGGTAGGAGGAGCGTGGCCACGCGGGTGTTCCAGGGTGGGGGCAAGTAGTTGACGACACCTGGGAGCACGAACAGCAATGCCACGATCGAGACGATTGCTCCCGCTGTTGAGCGGATCGCGGTGCCGAGGCCGAGGCCTACCAGTGCCAGGGCGGTCACCGACAGGCCGGAAGCGAGCAGCATGGGCAGGTCGTCGGTGATCGAGGTGTTGTTGAAGCCCAGCTCGTGACCGCTCGCTATCAGGCGGCTCGCCGAATAGGTGACCAGGAGGACCGCGTTCGCGGCTGTCAACGTGGCCAGGCCGACGATGCCGGCCTTGGCCAGAAGTAATGTGCCGCGTTTCGGGACGGCGATCAGACTGGTGCTGATCGTCCCCGTGGCGTACTCGGAAGTGATCGCGAGCACGCCCAGCACCGCCAGGCTGATCTGGACGAGCGGAAGGAAACCCTGCTCTGGGGCCGCTGCCCGCAGCTCGCCCCGCTCGTCGGCCAGGCCGCTCACATAGAGGGTCCAGGCCACGCCCAGGAGCACTGTGAGGGCCGCCGTACCCAGCGTCTGGTAGGTGGAGGTCACTGAGCGCAGCTTCAGCCATTCGGCGGAGAGGACCGCTTTCATCGGGACGCTCCGTACTGCACGCTTCCGGCGGTCAGGGCCATGTAGGCGTCTTCTAGCGAGGGGTAGCGCGCAGTCAGCTCCGCGACGGTGGCCTCGGCGATCAGCCTGCCGCGGCCCACGATGATGATGCGCTCGGCGGTGAGGGCCATCTCGCTCATCAGATGGCTGGAGAGCAGGATCGTGCGACCTTCGGCGGCCAGAGAACGCATGAGGTCGCGGATCCAGCGCACACCATCTGGATCCAGGCCGTTCACTGGCTCGTCGAACATCAACACGGCCGGATCGCCGAGCAGCGCCGACGCTATGCCGAGCCGCTGTTTCATGCCGAGTGAGAACCCGCCCACCCGTTTTCGGGCCACGCCTGCCAGGCCGACCTGGTCGAGCACCTCGGCAACGCGCATAGGGCCGATGTCATTGGTGCGGGCCAGGGACAGCAGGTGGTTGTAGGCGCTGCGACCGCCATGGACGGCACTGGCATCGAGGAGGGCGCCCACCTCGTGCATCGGCTTGGCGATCGACGTGTATCGGCGCCCGTTGACCAGTGCCTGGCCGGAGGTCGGGGCGTCGAGGCCGAGGATCAGACGCATCGTGGTGGACTTGCCCGCGCCGTTGGGGCCGAGGAAGCCGGTCACGTGGCCCGGCTCGACCCTGAACGACAGGTCGTCCACGGCGAGGGTGCCGCCGTAGCGCTTCGTGAGGTGCTGGAGTTCGATCACGCGGTAAAGGATGCGGGACGGCGCGCCGCCCGCGCGTCGGACCACGGTTCGAATCTCAAGGTCAGACCCTGGGTTGACGTGAGGAGACCGCCGCAGCGGCTACCGTTCAACGCGTGGACGACACCCATCCCTTCTTCGCCAGGCGATTGAGCCGTGGCCAGCTGATCATGCTCGATCTGGCGGCGGGGATGTGCTTTGCCCTTGTCTCTTTCACGGTGGCGGTGAACGCCACCGCGCTGCCGCCCTGGATGAGGATCGCCATCCCCTTCTGGCTGGGGCTGCCGCTGGGGCTGCGAAGACTGTGGCCCCTGCCCGTCTTCTGCTTCACGCTTGTGGTCGCCGTCTTCGCCGCGCTGGTCGACGCCGTGGGGTTCGCCTACCTCGCGCCTGCGTACGCGCTTTATATAGTCGCCCTCTCCGACAGGTTCGGGGCCGTGGTCCCGACGTCGGCCATCGGCGGGTTGAGCCTGGTCACAGTCCTTGGCCTGGCTCTAGCGGGTGCGCCGCGTGACACCGCTCCGGGATGGCTGTTGCATCTCGACCAGCCGCTCATGGGGATCGCAGCGCTGGGCGGCGCTTGGACTGTCGGCCGGGCCGTGCAGGAGCGCCGGCTCTACGCGGCCCGCGACGCTGAGCGGTTGGCGGCGCAGGCGGTGACGGAGGAGCGTTTACGGATCGCTCGCGAGCTGCACGATGTGGTCACACACAGCGTGGGATTGATCGCCGTCAAGGCCGGCGTGGCCAATCACGTGATGGCGACCAAGCCGGACGAGGCGCATGACGCGCTGCGTGTGATCGAGACGGCCAGCCGGAGCGCGCTGGTTGAGATGCGCTATTTGCTCGGTGTGCTTCGCTCTTCATCCAAGCCCGACCTTGTCCCCGCGCCTGGTCTGGCGGGGATCGAAGGGCTGGTGGCGCAGGCTCGGCTGGCCGGGGTCGAGGTCAGGCTCGAGGTACGGATCGGGAATGGCGATGGACGCGGAGAAGGGGAGCCCGGCAGGCGAGGGCGGATGCCTGAGGGCGTGGGGCTGTCGGTTTATCGCATCGTGCAGGAAGCGCTGACGAATGTCATCAAGTATGCCGCGCGCGCTCGCTGCAGGGTGTCCGTGGTCGCCGATGGCAAGAAAGTACGGATCGAGGTGGTGGATGACGGGACTGGCAGTCGTACGTCGTCTGCTGCCGGCACCGGGCATGGTCTGATCGGGATGCGGGAGCGGGTCATGATGTACGGCGGGACGTTTGAAGCCGGGCGCCTTTCTGGCCGAGGGTTCCGTGTTTTCGCCGAACTGCCTTATGAGGAGGTCTTGTGATCCGGGTCGTTATCGCCGACGATCAGGCGTTGCTCAGGGGAAGTTTTCGCGTGCTTGTGGACTCCGAGCCAGATCTGGCTGTTGTCGGTGAGGCGGCCACTGGGGTGGAGGCTGTTACTGTCGCTTTGGAACAGCGGCCGGATGTCGTGCTTATGGATGTTCGAATGCCCGAAATGGATGGGATCGAGGCCGCTCGGCGTCTCCGGGATGTTTCCCGAGTGCTTGTCGTGACGATGTTCGACCTCGATTCTTATGTCTATGATGCACTGAGGGCTGGGGCTAGCGGATTCCTGCTTAAGGACACGCCGCCTGCGGATCTACTCGCCGCTATCCGCGTGGTCGCGAGTGGGGAAGCTTTGTTGGCGCCTACGGTTACGCGCAGGCTGATTGAGGAGTTCACGCGTACACCGGTTCTGCCTCGGGTGAAGGGGTTGGACGGGGTTACGGAGCGGGAGCGCGAGGTTCTGATGTTGATCGCGCGCGGCTTGTCCAATGGGGAGATCGCGGAATATCTTCAGGTGAGCTTGGCTACGGTGAAGACTCATATCACTCGGTTGCTGGCCAAGCTGGAGGCTCGGGATCGGGCACAGCTTGTTATCGCGGCATATGAGAGTGGGCTCGTTTCCGCTGCGGGCTAAATTCGCGCGCGCCGGCGCCGAGTCACGGAGCTGATGTTGGAGCTGTCGGCGCTTGCTAGGGCGATATTGGCGGCCTTGTTTGAGGAATTGGCCGAGGTCTCGAGGGCCAGGGTCTCGGGTGACGTCATAGCGAGATGCGGCGTGGTGGTGAGATGCCGCGGTGGTGAAGTGCGGCGTGGTGACGGGATGCCGGGCGGTGGTGGTGCGGCGTGGTGGCGGGATGCGGCGCGGTGGGCGCGGTGGTGAGGTGCCGGGCGGTGATGAGATGCCGCGGTGGTGAGGTGCGGCGTGGTGGTGGGATGCTCGGTGGTGGGATGCGGCGCGGTGGTGAGGTGCCGGGCGGTGATGAGATGCCGCGGTGGTGAGGTGCGGCGTGGTGGTGGGATGCCCGGTGGTGGGATGCGGCGCGGTGGTGAGGTGCCGAGCGGTGATGAGGTGCCGGGCGGTGGTGGGATGCGGCGCGGTGGTGAGGTGCCGGGCGGTGGTGAGGCTTTTCATCCTGGGTCTATTTGAGGCAGTTGCTGGTCCTCAGCTGAGGTGCAGCTTCGACTCGAGTCGTGCGTCGGCTGCCGATGTCGCCGACCGGCTGCCGGGGATCTTCGAGGACCGTGACCTCGTTGGTCCGGAAGGTGACGCGCTTCAGGAGATGGCCTGCTTGATGCGGTAGAACGGCACTCGTACCTGTCGGGCTCGTGGAGCCTTACAGCCGGGATCTCAGCACGTCGACCTCGCAGCCTGGCGAGGACGGGTCGAAGCCGTGCTCGACCAGCCAGCGGATCACCAGCAGGCTTCGCAGCGACCACCACGCGCGGATCACGTCAAGGTCGACGTCGGTGCCGTAGCCGGCGACGACGTCGCCAAGGTGCTCCTCGTGTCCGAGCGTCAAGGTGGCGAGGTCGAACAGGGCATCGCCCTGGCTCGCCTCGGACCAGTCGATCACGCCGGTGATCTCGTCACCGTCGACGAACACGTGGGTGATCTGCAGGTCGCCGTGCGTGAACACCGGTGTCCACGGCCGGAGCGCAGCCTCGGCAACCTGGCGGTTGCGCGTGACCAGCTCGGTGGGAAGGACGCCGTTCGTGACGAGCCACTCGCATTCGTCGTCGAGGCGCGATGCGATCTCGTCGAGGCTCCGACCGGGCCATGGCGGCAGTGGCGCGTCATGCAGCTTCCGTGCGGCGGCACCCGCTGCGGCCCACGCCGCCGGCGACGCGGTGGACGGCTCGCCGAGGCGGCCGAGTGCCGTGCCTGGGAGGGCGGCGAGCGCGAGCACGGGCGGCTTCCGCCACAGGACCTCCGGCGTCGGGATCGGCGCCATAGCCATCGCCTCGACCTCGACGTCGGTGCGCGTCTGATCGGAGTCGATCTTCAGAAACACGTCACCGACGCACAGGGTCGCGCGCTCGTTATGGGCGACGACGACCTCGACCTCTTCCACGTTGGCGATTATCGCGGGGATGACCATCGACGTCACCGGGTTTATCGCGTGCGACTGCACGGCTGATCCACTCCGGCGTCGGCGGCGTGGGCCTGCCCGGCGGCCTTGCGCACGCCACTGACCGCTGACGGATCGAGCAGGGAGGTATTTCTCATCTGAAGGCGCAGGTCATGACCCGATTGCGGATCACCCGGCTTGATCACAAATAGCGAAGCCCCTGTAGATGGGTTGTCGATCAAGAGCAACACCATTTCAGGAGCTTCGTGTGCTGTTCCACCGCGCCGCAGTACCGGTGTCACGCCGCTCCCTGGCCCACCTCGCCGGCATCATCCGCCGCCACCGCACCGCCGGCGGCTCACGATGGCGCAAGCTCACCTCTGGCCAGCAGGCATTACTGGTGCTGGCCCACCTGCGCGACGGCGACACTTACGCCCAGGGCGGCTGAGTCAGCGCCAAGCTCCGCGGTCTCGACGAGCGCGCGAAAGGCCCAGGTTGTAGAAGCTTTGCTGTAGCCCGTTCAAGGTTGAGCATCTCTGAAAGGTCGTTGCCGGGCTTCACGATCGGCGCGTTGCCCGTGCCGTATAGAGATGAAAAGGGGGTGTTGATGGATATTTGGTGTGGGTTTTCTCGGTGGTTGTAAGGCGTGGTGGCGCGGGTTCTTTTAGTTGGTGGTGAGTTGGTCAGGGGGTTCTGGTGAGCCATTCGAGGTGGGCGCCGCCGAATGGGCCCTTTCTGTGGCCTACTGCGTCGAGTAGCCAGCGGGCAGTGGCTTCTGCCTGGGTGATGAGCTCGGGGGGATAGCCCAGGAGGACCTGATGTTCGGCGAACTCGTCTTCGTCGTCGAGGATGAGCCGGCCGTCTCGCATCCTGATCACGTCGAGGTCGAGGTCGAGCATCGTCACCTCGCCGTCTCTCCACTCGGGGACGGTCGTGACGTCGACGTAGATCTCGCTTCGGTGGGGTGGTGCGTTGAAGGACGCAGTCCACCAGGCGTTTCGAGGGAACAGCATGATCGCAGTGGTCTCCCACGTGACCGGTGGGCCCTCGCCCTTGCGGGCGACCGTTCCACCGGGGACTTCGGCCCAGACTCCGTGTTCGTCCTCGCCCAGCAGTTGGCCGGGGTGGTTCCAGTGCAGCGCTCCGCCGTACTTTCGGTACACAATTCGCACATTGGTCACGTCTGGCAACTTATCTGCGGTGCGGGGGCTTCAGCGTTCAGGGCCCCACGTATTGCGCAGGACCCTGGAGTTCGTTCGGGTGGCTGGGGTTGTCGCGTTAGGCGTGTTGACGTAGGGCCTCTGTGATGGCAGCCAGGCGCTGTGGGGAGGCCAAGCCGGCGTGGTACAGGTGAAACTCGGTCGCGCCTGCCTTGGCGTACGTACGGAGTTGGTCGGCCAGGGCCGCGGCGTCGGCCGGACGAGGGGGCAGGGCCAGGACGTAGGCGCCGATTCGCTGGCCAGGGGTGGACAGGTCCTTGAGCTGGGCGAGGCGGGCGGCGTCCGTGGCGGGGTCGCCCCAGCAGTTGGCCACCAGTACGTCTGCTCCCGGTTCGCCTGACGGCAGTGGTGCGAAGGCGCCTGCTGCCCAGGGGTTCGGGTTGGCATGCAGGGTGATGGGGGTGTTGGGGGCGGTGCTACGGGCGACGGCGATCAGGCGGTGGCGGAGAGAGTCGGACAGGTCTACGCGGATGGCGCGGACCTCGTCGGTCAGCTCGCCGAGAGCCTGTTCGATCGTGAGTGGGTGAGTGCTGGGAGTCGTGGTGCCGGTCGTGGTGGTGGTGCCGGCCGTGGTGGTGGTGCTGACCGTGGTGGCGCCGACTGTGGTGGTGTCGGCCGTTGTGGCGCTGGCCGAGGTGCTAGTGCTGGCCGTGGTGGCGCTGGTCGTGGCGCTGGCAGGGGTGTTGCCCGCCGTGGTGGTGCCGATTGTGGTGCTGGTGGCGGTGGTGCCGAGCGTGGGGGCTGGGGTGGGTTGCGCGGGGTGGGTGCGGTCGATGGTGGCGCGGACTCTGTCTCGGGTGTCTGCGGGGTAGCGGTCGGCGCAGGCAGTGCAGAAGCACAGGGAGAGGAGGTCCGAGTCGGCGGGTGTCCAATCCGCACCGGACGTCTTCTCGTGGACGCTCTGGTGGCCGAAGCCCATGGGGCCACAGGCCTCCAGGATGAGGCCGTCCGGCTCGCCCACAGTGAGGATCTCCTTGACCAGGTGCTCGCAGTACTCCAGGACGTCCTCGTGGGCGGGGCAGAGCGCGTACGGGTACGGGTCGCCGAAGGCGTTGCGTACGACCAGGTCGGGATTCGCGGTGCCCAGGTGGGAGTTGTGAGTCAGGACGGTCCAGGCGTGCACCTGGAGGCCGACCGCCTTCAGAGCGTCTCGGGCCTGGAGGTACGCGTCCTCCGGGGTCCAGGTGGGGGTCGCGGGGACCAGGCGGGACCAGGACGCCGGGCGGATCGGCAGGTAGAAGGCCGGATAGGGAACGTCGAGTACGCGATGGGACGGGTGGTAAGGCGTGGCCGCTCTCGTCGAGTGGTAGCTCGCTGCCAGAGCTACCGCCTCCACCCCGAGGCCGGCCAGGCGGTCGGGGGCGGAGGGGTCGCCGACGATGTCCCAGGGGTAGACGTAGGCCACGTTCACCAGCGCGGTCTCCTTGCGGAAAAGGTGGGCTCGAAGCGTTGCATGTAACTCGTGTCGTCGCGGGCGGAGATCCCGCACTTCTCGTACTGCTCGTTCATGACGGCCAGCGCGTCGCGGTCGAGCTCGACGCCGAGGCCAGGGCCGGTGGGCACGGTGACGGCGCCGTTCACGAAGCGCAGGACGCCGGGCGCCACCACGTCCTGACCATCCTGCCAGGGGGTGTGCGTGTCGCACGCGAACGTGAGGTTCGGTGTGGCGGCGGCCAAATGGGTCATGGCGGCCAGGCTGATCCCGAGATGGGAGTTGGAGTGCATGGACAGCGCCAGGCCGAATGTGTCGCACAAGGTGGCGACGTGCGCGGAACGTACGAGACCGCCCCAGTAGTGGTGGTCCAGGAGGAGTACGCCGATCGCGCGGGATGCGATGGCGGGAGGGAGGTGTTCATGGGTGACCACGCACATGTTCGTGGCGAGCGGCATGGGGACGGCAGCGGCCACTTCCGCCATGCCGGAAATGCCGGGAGTGGGGTCCTCCAGGTATTGGAGGGTGCCTTCCAGTTCCTGGCCCACGCGGATCGAGGTCTCGACCGTCCAGGCGGCGTTCGGGTCCAGGCGGAGGGGAACCCCGGGGAATGCCTCGTGAAGCGCGCGGGTTGCGGCTATTTCCTGGTCGGGAGGGAACACGCCGCCTTTGAGCTTGATGGACTCGAAGCCGTATTCCTTGATGAGGAGGGACGCTTGTTCTACGAGACCCGATTCGTCCAAGGCCGCGCCGAACCGGTCGGGGTCCTGGCCGGGGTGGCCCGCCCACTTGTAAAAGAGGTACGCGCTGTACGGCACCGCATCTCGGACACGGCCGCCCAACAGGTCGCTCACCGGGACACCGGCCGCCTTGCCCCGGATGTCGAGGCAGGCCACCTCGAAGGGGGAGAAGACCCGGTCGATGCTCTTCTCCTTGGTGGCGGCACCGGTCAGTCCGTGCAGGTCGGTCACCGTGTGACCGACGATTGCGCTGATCCGGGCGTACATCGTGTTCGTGGCGTGCACGTCGAGGCCGATCAGAGCCTGCGCACATTCGCGTATCTTGCCCAGGTGCCCGAGGTCCCCATAGGTCTCCCCCAACCCGGTCAGGCCCTCATCGGTGACGACCTCGACAATGGTACGGAGGGCCCACGGCTCGTGGACTCCGGCGGCGTTCAGAAGCGGCGGATCCCGGAAGGCGACAGGGGTGACGTGGATCTGTCTGATGATCATTTAGACCGCCGTCCAGATATGTGAACAATAGCCAGATTTGTGGACAAGTTGCCGCAACTGTAAGAATCAAGCTGAAGAAGTGTCAAGCTCGGAAGGGCCTTTCGATGATCTACGGACACGACCCCAGGACCGGCGGGACCGTTGGCGCCGCACTGCCGGAGACCGACAGTGCCGGGGTCGACTTGATCGTTTCCGCCGCGGCCGCCGCCGGCGCTGCCTGGCGGGCGACTCCGGCGGCTGAGCGGGCGCTCGCGCTCGAGGCCGTCGCCGACGCGCTCACCGCGCACGTGGACGAGCTGTGGCAGCTCGCCGACCAGGAGACCGCGCTCGGCGAGGTACGGCTGCGCGGCGAGGTCGCGCGTACGGCGGGACAGTTCCGGCTCTTCGCCCAGGTCCTCAGGGACGGCGGTTACGTCGAGGCCATCATCGATCATGCGGACGCCTCGCTCGCGCCGCCGCGGCCCGACGTGCGGCGGATGAAGCACGCGCTGCCCGGCGTCGTCGCCGTGTTCGCGGCCAGCAACTTCCCGTTCGCGTTCTCGGTGGCCGGTGGTGACACGGCGTCCGCGTTGGCAGCGGGATGCCCGGTGGTCGTCAAGGCGCACCCCGGGCACCCGAACACCTCCGAGCGGGTGGCGAAGATCGTTCGTGACGCGCTCCCGTACCCCGACCTGCTGGGTCTGGTGCAGGGCATGCAGGCGGGGATCGATCTGGTGCAGCACCCCGGAGTGGTCGCGGCCGGGTTCACCGGGTCCGTGGCCGGAGGTAAGGCGATCCAGCGCCTGATCGACGAGCGGGAGGTGCCGATCCCGTTCTATGGCGAGCTGGGCAGCGTCAACCCCGTCGTCGTGCTGCCCTCCGCTCCGGCCAAGGACGTGGCCACGGGGTTCGCCGGGTCGCTGACGCTGGGGGTCGGGCAGTTCTGCACGAACCCCGGGCTCATGTTCGTGCCCGAGGGTGACGAGCTGCGCAAGGCCCTGGCCGAGGCGGTCGAGGGGACCAGCGGTGGCCCCATGCTGGCCGAGCGGATCAGGGACGGGTACGTCGGCGGCGTCGAGCGGCTGGGCGAGCTGCAGCTGCTGGCCGAGGGCAAGCCTGGGGAGGGGAGCTGGGCGGTCACGCCCAAGGTGTTCACCGCCGATCTCGACACGTTCGAGGAGAAGCTGCCGCGGATCGCCGAGGAGTGCTTCGGGCCGGCGTCGATCGTGGTGACGTATCGGGAAATTTCCGATTTGCGGCCCGTGCTTGAGCGGCTGGAAGGGTCGCTGACCGCGACCGTCCACGGCACCGATCCTGAGGAGGCCGGCGAGGTCGTCGAGGTGCTCGGGAGGAAGGCCGGCCGGCTCATCTGGAACGGGTGGCCGACCGGGGTGGCCGTGTGCTGGGCGATGCAGCACGGTGGCCCTTGGCCTGCCGCGACCACGACGTCCACCTCTGTCGGGGCGACGGCGATCGATCGGTGGCTGGCGCCCACGGCGTACCAGGACTGGCCGGAGGCGCTGCTGCCGGACGAGCTCAAGGACGACAACCCGCTGTCCGTTCCGCGGAGGGTTGACGGTCGTCTGGAGGTGTGAGCGGGTCACTCCCGAAATGGGGGTGATGGTGGTCGCGGGCGCTGACAGGGCTCGTGGCGATGGTTTCGTGCGGCTGACTGGCCGGCTGTGAGGCTGGCTGGTCGGTCGCGGGCCGATGGGGCGGCCATGGGCGACGGCGTGGCAATGGGACTGGGTCCGGTTCCTGGGGCGGGGGTCGGGTGTCGGCTTCGGGATGAGGTGGGGGTGGGGTTGGGCGCCGGCCCTGGGTGGGGTTGAGCGTCGGTGCATAGACGAGCTCGCTGAAGCGCTGCAGGACGGCGCCATCGACGCCGCCACCGCGGTCAGGGTTCTGCGCAATGCCCAGCGCTTCATCGACAAGCACCTGCGCAACCTGAACCAGGACCCGCCGAGCTCGTGGCCGGACTTCCCGCCGGCAGCCATTCTGGACCTGGCTGAGCTGCCGCCCTTCGACGTCGGCTGAGGCTGGATCAAGGGCTGGCGGGTCAGGTACCGGCTATGGCCAGGCCGGTGGTGATGATGCGCTCCAGGGAGGCCGTGTGCTCGGGGGTCGGGTCCATCAGGGGTGGGCGTACGCCTCCGACCTCCGCCCCCCGCAACCGCGCCCCCGCCTTCACCAGCGAGACCGCGTAGCCGGGTACGAGATCGCGGAGCTCCACCAGCGGGAGGTAGAAGTCGGTCAGCAGCCGCTGCGTCAGCACCTCGTCCCCGCCCGTCACCGCCTTGTAGAAGGCCAGGGAGATCTCGGGCGCGAAGGCGAACACCGCGCTCGAGTACAGGTTGACGCCGAGGCCGCGGTAGGCGGGGACGGTCAGTTCGGCGGTGGGGAGGCCGTTGAAGAAGGTGAAGTCCTTGCCGGTGGACCGGCGGACGGTGAGGATGATCCGTTGCAGCAGGTCGAAGTCGCCCAGGCCGTCCTTGAAGCCGACGATGTTGGGCAGCTCGGCGAGTTCGGCGACGGCTGAGGGGGTGAAGCGGGCGGTGCCACGCTGGTAGATGATGATCGGCAGGTCGACGGTCGCGGCCACCTCGCGTACATAGCGCACCAGGCCCGCGGGCGGGCCGCTGACCAGGTACGGAGGCATGAGCAGCAGCCCGTCGGCGCCCTGGGCGGCGGCCGCGCGGGCGATGGCCCTGGCGGCGGGCAGCGGGCCGCCGGCGCCGGCGAAGACGGGGACGCGGCCCGCGGTGGAGGCGACGGAGACGCCCACCACCCGGGTGTACTCGTCGAGGTCGAGGGCGTTGAACTCGCCGGTGCCGCACGCGGCGAACACTCCTCCCGCTCCCGCCGCGACTCCGTCGGCGACGTGCCGGGCCAGCGCGGGTTCGGCGAGGTCGCCACCGGATTCGAAGGGGGTCACCGGGAAGAAGAGAACACCATCCAGCCGCATCGACGGTCCTTTCTAGCGGATGCCCTCCCTGCGCAGGGTGGCAGCCAGCTTGCGGGTGTGTTTGATCGCCGCCTCGGTGATCCGCTCGACCTCGGCGGGCGCCAGCCTCGCGGGCATCGAGCAGCTGATCGCGTCCGTGGCCGGGATGCGGTAGTCGACCGCCACGGCCACGCAGGCAAGGCCGGGGGTGCCCTGCTCGCGTTCGTACGCCCAGCCGCGGGTGCGGACCTGGTCGAGCTCGCCGGTCAGTTTGTTCAGGTCGGTGATGGTGCGGTCGGTGAGCGAGGACAGCGGGTCGGGCAGGATGGCCATGACCTCGTCGTCGGTGAGCTGGGCGAGCAGCACCTGGCCGAGCGCCGTGACGTGGGCGGGCAGGCGCCGGCCCACCCTGGGGATCACGTGGTCGGCCTCGCGTGACTCGCGGGTGGCCAGGTAGAGCACGTGCGCGCCGTCCCGGCGGGCGAAATGGGCGGTCTGGCCGATCTCTGCCCGCAGGTCCTCCAAGGTCTCCTGCGCGAACGGCAACGCGGGATCCTTGTCGAGGTACGCGGTGCCGGTGAGTAGCGCGTGCGGCCCGATCCCGAACGCGGACCTGGCCGAGTCGGTCTCGACCCAGTTGAGCTCGACCAGCGTCCGCATGAGGGCATGGAGGCTGCTGCGCGGGAACCCGGTGCGCTGCTGGAGCTCCGACAGCGTCAGGCTGTCGTGCGAATCGGCCAGGGCCTCCAGGATGCGCACCGTCCGCTCCGCGGACTTGACCAGCTGAGGCTCCATACTCAATCCCCTCTACTGCTGCGGGTTGACATCCAGGATATGGGATAGCGTCCAGATACATGGACACTTAACCCTTGATGGCGCCGCTTGTCAGACCGCGCATGAACTGCCGCTGGAAGGCCAGGAACGCGATGATCGACGGCAGCAGCGCCAGCAGCGAGGCGGCCAGCAGCACGCCGATCCCGACCTCCTCGTCGGAACGGAGCGAACGCAGCGCGATGGGCAGCGTCCACATGCTCGACTCGGGCGCGACGATCAGGGGCAGCAGGTACTGGTCCCAGATCATCGTGAAGCCGAACACCCCGATCACGCCGAGCGCGGGACGGCACAGCGGCAGGATGATGGTGGCGAAGATCCGCATTTCCCCCGCGCCGTCGATGCGCGCGGCCTCCTCCAGCTCGACCGGCACCTCCTTCATGAACTCGGTCATGACCAGGATGGAGAAGCCCCAGGCGCCGACCGGCAGGATCATGCCCGCGTACGTGCCGATGAGGTTCACGTGCAGCAGCGGCATGTCGGCCAGGACCAGCGAGAGGGGGATCGCGATGATCTCCTCGGGGAGCATCATCGTGGTGAGCATGAGCAGCAGCACGAACGTCATGCCGCGAAACTTCTTGCGGGCCAGCGAGTACGCGGCGAAGACGCTCACCAGCATCTGCAGCAGCAGGCCGAAGCCCACGACGATGAAGGAGTTCAGCAGGTAGAGGTAGACGTTCTTCTCCTTGGCCTGGACGAAGTTCTCCAGCGTGAACTCGTCCGGCCACAGGGAGAAGGCGGTGGGGTCGAGCGTCTTGCTGAAGGCGCTGACGAGCAGCCCGACCAGCGGCCCGGTGAAAACGACCACCATAAAGCTATAAATCAGGACTTTTCCGCCGACGGCCAGAGGCCCCTTGCGCGACTCCAGCCCCAGCGCGCTGTCGAACCTCATGTCGCCTGCCTCCTGCGCAACATCTGCGCGACCAGGGTGAGCACCAGCGTGGCCAGGAACAGCACGATCCCGCCCGCCGAGGCCACGCCCAGGTCGTTCTTCTGGAACCCGAGCTTGTAGATCAGCGTCATCAGCACCTCGGACGACCCGTTCGGACCGCCGTTCGTCAGGACGTACACCTCGACGAAGACCCGCAGCCCGCGGATGGCGGCCAGCGTGAACAGGATCCAGAACACCGGCCGCAGGGCGGGCAGCGTGATGTGCCGCAGCCGGTGCCAGGTGGAGGCGCCGTCGACGGCCGCGGCCTCGTAGAGCGTGCGATCGACGCCGACCAGCCCAGCCAGGAAGATCATCATGTCGTACGGGGTGCCGCGCCAGATGCTCATCAGCATGATCGACCACAGGGAGGAGTGCTCGCTGGCCAGCCACGGCTGGGGATCGATGCCGGCCCAGCCGATGATGACGTTCAGCATCCCGCTGTCGGCCGGGTGGAACATGATCCGCCACACCTCGGCCACGGCCGCCATCGTGGTGACGACGGGCAGGAAGGCCGCGGTGCGCACGAACCACAGGTAGCGCGCCGGTCCCTCGATGAGCAGCGCGAACCCCAGACCCAGGACGAGCGAGCCGACCGTGGTGCCCAGCGCCAGCAGGATGCTGTGCCAGATGGCCGCGGCGAAGTCGGCGTCGCTGATGATCGTCTGGTAGTTCTGCAGGCCCAGCCACTCGTCACCGAGGAACGTCTGGACCTTGAAGAAGCTCTTCCACAGGCCCACGAACATCGGGATGAACTTGAAGTACAGGAACAGCAGCAGCGCGGGCGCCAGGAACAGCCAGGTGATCAGCGGCCCCCGCCACCGCACCCGCTTGGTGCGGCGGTGGGGGGTCGCCGTACGGCTGCGCGCCTCGGTCAGTGTCGAGGTCATGACGCTTTCTGGCTCTGGAGTTCCTGGGTGAGTTTGGTGTTCAGCTGGTCCATGGCCGCCTTGACGTTGGAGGAGCAGTCGGCCCAGACCGCGTTGATGGAGTCGGCGGAGTCCTGGCGGATGGGCGCCCAGTTCGGCACGGGCGGGGCGTAGACGGCGTTCGCGTACGCGTCCTGGAACACCTTCCAGCGCGGATCCTGCCGCTCGGCGGCCATGTCGACCTGCGTGTTGACGGGCAGGCGGACGATGGCGCCGTTGGCGTCCTTGTTCATGCCGATCCTCTGGCCGTCAGGGGAGATCGCGAACTCGGCGAACTTCTTCTGCGCGTCCTGCTGGTCGGAGCCGGCCATCAGGTAGACGTTCTCGCCCTCGCCGAGGGTGCCGGGACCGCCGGACGGGCCCTTGGGCAGGGGCAGAACCTCGATCTTGTCGGTGCCGACGCTCTTGACGAACCTGGCCAGCACGTACGGACCGACCAGGTAGATGCCGCCCTGGCCCTTCTCGAACACCTCGTGCGTGACGGTCGTGTCGTTGCTGACGGCGCCGGGGTTGACGGTCTTGGTCTTGCAGAACTGGTCCTGCAGGTACTGGACGGCCTCGACGGTCTTGGGGTCGCTGACCGTGGACTGGAAGTGGCCGCCACCGGTGCTCTTGATGAAGTCTCCGCCGTTGGCGTAGATGAGGGACGAGGCGTACCAGGAGGCGTAGCCGCGTTTGGTGCCCGCCGGGATGACGAAGCCCGCCGTGTCGGCCTGGCCGTTGCCGTCGGGGTCCTTCTCGGTGAACGCCTGCGCCAGCTTGGCCAGGTCGTCCCAGGTCTTCGGCGGTTCCATGCCGACCTTCTCGCGCCAGTCCTTCCGTACGATCAGCGCGAAGGCCTGGGCGGAGAACGGGGCGGCGTAGAACTTGCCGTCGCTGCCCGTCGCGGCCACCCACGCGCGGTCGGACAGCTTGTCGCCGCCGGCCAGCGTGGCCTTGTCGATCTCGCGCAGCCAGCCCTGCGAGTGCATGTTCCCGAGCTGGGCGGTGTCGTTGATCACAATGTCGGGGAGCTTCTTCTGGGCGGCCTGCTGGTTCAGCTTGGTCTCGAAGTCGTCGAATAGCGCGACGACTTTCGTCTTCACCCCGCTGGCCTTCGTGAATGCGTCGGCGAGTTTCACCGCTGTCTTGGCGGAGTCCGAATCGGGCGCCTGCCTGATCCAGATCTCCAGAGCGTTGTCTGAGCTTGATCCCCCGGAACCGCAGCCTGTCAGCGTTACGGCCAGGGTCGCTGTCATCGCGACCCCGAGCAGACGACGTGACATCAGACCGCCTCCCGTTCACATACGTGGACATGAGTCGTGGACTTGAACTCGTGGCTGTGAACGTAACTAGTTGCATGGTTCACGGTCAATATTCAAGGATGTGAATTTCGGCCAGAATCGTGTACACCATGAGACATGCGCATTCTTATGACCGGAGCCGCTGGAAAAGTTGGCACGCTGCTCCGCCCACGGCTCGCCCGTGACGGCCGCACCCTGCGGCTTTCCGACCTTCACCCGATCGAGCCGGGCCCCGGCGAGGAGTGGGTGACGGCCGACCTCGCCGACCCGGCCGCGGTGGCCGAGGCGATGAAGGGCGTGGACGCGGTGATCCACCTTGGCGGCCAGAGCCGGGAACATCCCTGGGCGGACATCGTGCAGGCCAACATCAACGGCACGCAAGTGCTGTTGGAGGCGGCGCGCGAGGAGGGCGTCCAGCAGTTGGTGCTCATGGGCAGCCATCACGCGGCCGGTTACCACACCCGCCCCGCTGACGGCTCCGATTTGCCCGACTACGCCTTTCCCCGGCCTGACACCTTCTACGGAGTGAGCAAGGTCGTCATGGAGGCGCTCGGGAGCCTGTACCACGACCGGTTCGGCATGAACGTCACCGTGGTCCGGCTCGGCACCTGCAACGAGGCCTCCGGCGACACGCGCGGGCTGGCCACGTGGATCTCGCCGGACGACCTGACCCGGTTGATCGAGGCAGCGCTGACCGCGCCCGGGTACCACGTGGTCTGGGGGGTCTCGGACAACGCGCGGCGGTGGTGGTCGCTGGAGGAGGCCAAGGCCATCGGGTACGAGTCCCGCGACTCCTCCGACTCCCAGGCGGCGGCGCTCATCGCCGAGCTGGGGGAGCCGGATCTTTCCGAGCCGCTCCACAACCGCGCCGGAGGGGTGTTCACCCTCAACGAGCTGGGGGGTCGCTGGTAACCCTGGTCGATTCGCGGCCGCTGCCGTATCGGGCGGGCCGCATCGCAGGGGGTGGAAAGCGGAAGGGCCGGCAACCGGTTGCAAGAACCTTGACGACGGGAGGCGCGAAGGTCAAGGTTTATTCTGGCAACCGTTTGCAAGGGAGAACGACGATGGCGGCGACGATCAAGGACGTGGCCCGCGCCTGCGGCGTGCACGTCTCCACCGTGTCCCGCACCTTCTCCGCCCCGCACCTGGTCAATCCTGCCACCAGAAGCCGCGTGCTGGCCGCCGCCGACGACCTCGGTTACCGGCCCAACCGCGCCGCCAGGGCGCTCACGACCGGCCGCACGTTCAACATGGGCCTGATCGTGGCGGACATCGCCAACCCGTTCTTCCCGCCGCTCATCAAGGCCGCCCAGGCGCAGGCCAGGGGCCGCGACTACCACGTGTTCGTGGCCGACACCGACGAGGATCCGCGCGTCGAGGAGGAGCTGATCAGGACGTTCGCCAAGCAGGTGGACGGCGTCCTGCTGTGCAGCCCCCGCCTGTCGAACAAGATGATCGAACGGCTGGCCGAGGACGTGCCGTTCGTGGTGGTCAACCGGCGCATCCGGGGCATGCCCGCCGTGCTGATGAACGTCGCCCAGGGCGCCAAGCTGGCACTGGAGCACCTGGTCGGGCTGGGGCATCGCAGGATCGCGCTCGTGTCGGGCCCGATCGGCTCGTGGACCAGCAACGAGATGCAGGGCGCCGCGGCCGAGTCGCCCGGGCTCGACCTCGTCTTCTTCGGCCCCAACCAGCCCACGGAGTCGGGCGGCCTGGCGGTGGCCGCCGACGTGGCGGCCTGCGGGGCCACGGCGGTGCTGGCGTACAACGATCTCGTCGCGCTTGGCCTCATTGAGGGGCTGTCGGAGATGGGGATAGGGGTACCAGACCAGATAAGTGTGATCGGGTTCGACGACATCCTGCCGGGACGGCTCAACCGGCCCAAGCTCACCACGGTGGCCATGCCGGCGGTGGCCGCCGGGAGGATGGCCGTCGACCTGCTGCTCCAGTCGGGGGGCGAGGGCGCGACAGTGACCCTCGACACCGCCCTCATTGTCAGAGAGTCCACGGGAAGGGCCCAATCATGAACTTCGGAACGCTGCCGTCAGGGGAGAGCGTCGAGCTGGTGGAGCTGTCGTCGGGACGGCTGCGCGCCGAGGTGCTCACGTACGGCGCCATCGTGCGCTCGCTGGAGGTGTCCGGCCGCAACGTGGTCCTCGGCCTGGACACGCTGGAGGACTACCTGACCCGCAGCCGCTACTTCGGCGCGGTCGTCGGCAGGTACGGCAACCGCATCGCGAACGGCCGCTTCACCCTGGACGGCGTCGAGTACGAGCTGGCCGTCAACAACGGCACCGCCCACCTGCACGGCGGCATCGTGGGCTTCGACAAGCAGGTGTGGTCCATCGAGTCCAACGACGCCACGTCGGTGACGCTCAGGCTGATCAGCCCCGACGGCGACGAGGGCTACCCCGGCACGCTGACCGCCCGGGTGACGTACACGCTCGAGGACGACGCGCTCCGCATCGACTACGAGATGGAGACCGAGGCCCCGACCGTGGTCAACCTGACCAACCACTCCTATTTCGACCTCTCGGGCGAGGGCGACGTGCGCGACCACGTCGTGCGGATCGACGCCGACCACTACCTGCCGGTGGACGACGCCAAGATCCCCACCGGGGAGCTCGCGCCGGTCAAGGGCACGGCGTTCGACTTCACCGAGCCGCACGCGGTGGGGGAGCGCAACGACGGCGCCTACGACCACTGCTACGTGCTCGGCGGTGGCGGCGCCACGGTGACGGCCGGCGGCCTGACCATGGAGGTCACGACGACCGAGCCGGGCGTGCAGTTCTACACCGGCCACATGCTGGACGGGGACGCGACGCCGTACGGGCCCTTCGGCGGGCTGTGCCTGGAGACGCAGCACTTCCCCGACTCGCCCAACAAGCCCCAGTTCCCCTCCACCGTGCTCCGCCCGGGCACGCGCCGCACCTCGACGACCACGTACAGATTCACGTCCTGATGGGTTGCAGGGCGGCGGAGGCCTTGATCACCAACAGGGCCACGTCGTCCTGCGACGGCTCCTCGGCGAACGTCTCGACCGCGTGCCGCACGCGTTCGGCCACCGCGTGGGCGCTCAGCCCCGTGCAGCCCGACAGCAGCTCGGCCAGCCCGTCGCCGTCGTCGAGCAGCCGGCCGCCGTTGCGCCGCTCGGTCACCCCGTCGGTGACGCACAGCAGCAGCTCCTCCGGCGCCAGCTCGAACGTCTCGACGTAGAACCTGGCGCCGGACTCGATGCCCAGCAGGAGCTGCGGGCTCGCCATGGGCTCGACCTTGCCGTCCCGCCGCAGCAGGAGTGGGGGAGGGTGGCCCGCGGAGGCGATCGTGCAGAGCGCGCCGCCCTGCGGCAGCGGGGTCAGCTCGCCGCACAGCAGGCTGAGGAACCTGCCCTCCTCACCCTCCTCCAGCAGCGCGTGGTTGAGCCGGTCGAAGATGTCGGCCACCGTGTAGTGCTCCTTGGCCAGCAGGCGTACGGCGTGGCGGGCGAGCCCGGTGACGGCGGCCGCCTCGGGCCCGCTGCCGCAGACGTCGCCCAGCGCGAAGCACCAGTGGTCGGCCACCGTGAACAGGTCGTAGAAGTCGCCCCCGACGTGCGCCCCCTCCTCGGCCGGCTCGTAGACGACCGCGGACTCCAGGCCGGGCATGGGCGCCACGCGCATGGGCAGCAGGCTGCGCTGCAGCACCCGGGAGGTGGTCGCCTGCCTGGCGTACAGCATGGCGGTGTGCAGGTTGAGCGCCACCAGGCGGCACAGGTCCGACAGCAGGTCGGCCAGCTCCAGCGGCAGGGTCGGCTCGATGCGGCCGATCACCAGCGCCCCGTGCGACCTGCCCTGCGTGAGCAGCGGGAACGACAGCACGGTCTCGGGGCCGACCGGCCAGCTCACCTCGCTGAGGGCGGTGCGCGGGATGGCGGGCAGCGACTTGCGCAGGTCGGCGTTGTGGCGCTCCTCGCTGTGCCAGACGTGGGCGAGCCTGGTCATGCCCGCGAGGTCGGTCAGGTAGACGGCCGCCCAGGTGGCGATCTTGGGTACGACGAGCTGCGCGGTCAGCGCCGCGATCAGCTCCTCGTCGTGCACGCCCGCGAGCAGCTCGCCCGCCTCCGCCAGGAACGACAGCCGCCCCCGGTGCGCGCGGTCCTGCTCGGCCAGCCGCTCGCGCTGCACGGGCACGGCCACCTGGCCGGCGATGTGCTGGAGGCTGACCGTGAGCTCCTGGTCGAAGCGGTCCGGCTGGGCGGCCGTCACCACGATGTAGCCGGCCAGCTCGCCGCCGACCAGCAGCGGCGCGCACGCCAGCGACCTGGCGCGCAGCTGCTGGGCCAGCTCGACGTCCACGGCGAGCAGGTCCTCGATCATGGTGGGAGTCGTGCGCTCCGCGCCGAACACGCCGGTGGCCAGCACCCCCACCAGCCCCGCCGTCGCACCCGCGCCCGCCGCCACGCCGAACCTGTTGCCGCCTTCCGCGGCGAGCAGCACGTACGCGGCGTCGCCCCCGCTGGAGATCTGCACGATCCGGGCGATCGTGTCGAGCAGCTCGGCGAACGGCATGTCCTGGGCGAGCAGGTCCTTGATGCGCCGGCCTGCCCCGCCCAGCTGCGGCGCCGGCGGCGGCGTCAGCACGTAGCCGTGGTCGGCGGCCACCACCATCCAGATCGAGCAGCGCTGCCGCCGGGAGCGCAGGTGGGAGACGTAGACGGGGACGAGCCGGCCGTCCTGGTGCCGCATGCGCGCCTCGCCCCGCCAGCGGCCCAGGCCGAGGGTGTCGGCCAGCGACAGCGCGTACGGCCCGTGGCCGCGCCAGGCCACTAACCGCTCCAGGGATCGGCCGACCGCCTGATCGGCCCGCCAGCCGAGCAGCTTCTCGGCCTCCGGGTTCCACGACCGCACGACCCCGTCGCGGTCGGCGACGATCACGCCGACGTGCAGGGTCTCGATGGGCGCCGCGGTGGGCGGCGGCGCGGCCTCCTGGACGTCGCAGCCGTCCGAGATCTCCATGCGCACCCAGACGCGCTTGGCGGTCCTCGTGTACGTGACGCCCCAGGCGTCGGCCAGCATGCCCGCGAGCGCGAGGCCGCGCCCCGACGCTCGCGTCGGCTCGGGCGCGGGCCCGGCCGCCAGGATCGTCCGCGTGGGGTGGCGGTCGTCGACCTCGATCTCCAGCTTCGGAGGGCTGGCCGTCACGTCCAGGCGGCAGGTGAGCTCGACGCCGGTGCCCGCGTGCACGACGGCGTTCGTGACGAGTTCACTGGTCAGCAGCACGGCGTCCTCCGCCAGATGACTCAGGCGCCATTCGCCGAGCACCTGGCGGACGAACTTGCGCGCCTGAGCCGGGGCATGTGGCGTCCCGTCGAAGGCCGTGCTCGACACCCTGGTCGTGTCCACTCTGCGTCCTAGAACATCACTCGATGTGGCAGTACGGTCACTCTCAGAGTGTCAGAATGGTGCCGTTGATACCTCCTGTTGTGAAGAAGGTGGGCCGGACCGGCGCGCTCAGGGCACGAGGGCGGCCCTGAGGCGGTCCACGTGCGCCTTGGTGAGGCCGTTGGCCAGCAGGAGCCCCTCCGCGCCGCCGAGTTCGCCCAGCGCGACCAGGAACGTCCGCATCGCGCTCTCCGGCGCCTCCAGCAGCGCGGCGGGCGCGTCCCGCGACGGCGTCATGTCCAGCATGAGCATGACGTCGGGCAGCGCCTTCGCGGTGAGCGCGTAGTCGCGGACGATGGCCTCGTGCTCCACGCCGAGCAGGTCGAGGATCAGCGCGACGACGATGCCGGTGCGGTCCTTGCCCGCGGCGCAGTGGACGAGGGCGGGCAGGCCGTCGGCGATCTCGGCGACGACGCCGGCGAACCAGGTCGTCCTGTGCCGCAGGAGGCCGACGTACAGGTCGCCGAGGGTCAGGTCGGGCGGCAGCGCCGCGAGCTGGGCAGGCGAGGCGTCGGAGGAGCCCGCGCCGAGCAGCGCGTGCCGGACGGCGCCGCCGAGGACGGGCGCCCAGTCGCCGGGGCCCCGCTCGTTGTCGCCGCGCAGGTCGGCGATGAGCCGCAGCCCGGCCACCAGCTTCGCGTCCTCGGCCGTGAGGGTGTGCGGCTGCGCGGAGCGGTAGAGCACACCGGGGCGCAGCGCGGTCTCCGTCGCGATGTCCCGGAGGTTGAGGAGTGGCATAGGACCATTCAGGAAGGAGTTGTCTGCGGCCGTACGGCTTTTACGTGGCCATCGGGTGAACCTTCCCGGGATCTTCGTGCCCGTTTGGCGGGGTCGTCGGCGAGCCTCCGCGCGATCCACGGTGTCTCCGACGTACCTTTGGCATCATGGCCACCCGTACGCCGAAAAGCGCATCGAAGGGGCCGGCGAAGCGGTCGACCTCGTCTCGCTCGACCCCCGCCAAGCGCGGGGCCTCGTCGACGGGACGTCCCCGGGCGGCCTCCGGTCGCAAGCCTTCGATGACCCACCCGGACCCGATCAGCTGGGTCTTCACGATGATCGGCAAGCTGATCGTCGGGCTGTGGATGCTGCTCGCCAACGGCATCGGCAGCACGGCTCGCGCGCTGGGCAAGAACGCCCGCGAGCTCGATCCCGCGCACCGGCGCGACGGGGTGGGCCTGACGGTGCTCGCGGGAGCGATCGTGCTGGCGGCCATGACGTGGCGCAACGCCGACGGGGCCGTCTCCGGCGTGGTGAACGCGACCGTGCACGGCGTGTTCGGCTCGCTGGCGTGGGCGCTGCCGCTGCTGTTCGGGCTGCTGGCCTGGCGCTACCTGCGCCACCCCGACCAGAACGCCGACACCGGGCGCATGGTGATCGGATGGGCCGCGCTGATGGTCGGCGTGCTGGGCGTCATCCACGTGGCCAACGGCACCCCCTACCCGGCCGGCGAGGGCCAGGGCATGGACAAGGTGGCGCAGGCCGGGGGCATGGTCGGGTTCATCGTGTCGGCGCCGCCGATGAGCATCCTGCCGCCGTGGATCACGATCCCGCTGCTGCTGCTCCTGTCCGGGTTCGGCGTGCTGGTGATCACCGCGACCCCCGTGCACCGGATCCCGGAGCGGCTGGCCGAGCTGAAGCACATGCTCTTCGAGCGGCATGCCGAGCCCGCGCCGCGGCAGCCGGGCAAGAAGCGGGTCAGGACCTCCAAGAAGGCAGCCGAGGAGGGGGGCGACTCGGTCAAGCCGTACGACACCCCGGTCTTGTCGGACAAGACCGACAAGCGGCCCGAGCACTCGCCCGAGATCGTGCCCGGTCTGACGGACGAGGACGAGGCGCCCGCCGCCGAGCCCGAGAAGCGGCCGGAGCCGCCTCAGCCGACGCCCGCGCCCCGCAAGGTGGAGCAGCTCGTGCTGTCGCCGCAGGCGGGCCCGTACAGCCTGCCCGACCTGCAGTTCCTCAAGCAGGGCACGGCGCCCAAGCCGCAGACCAAGGCCAACACCACCGTGGTCAACGCGCTGACCAGCGTGCTCGAGCAGTTCACCATCGACGCGCAGGTGATCGGGTTCACCCGGGGGCCGACGGTGACCCGCTACGAGATCGAGCTGGGGCCCGCGGTCAAGGTGGAGAAGGTCACGGCGCTCACGAAGAACATCGCGTACGCCGTCAAGTCCGCCGACGTCCGGATCTTGTCGCCCATCCCGGGCAAGTCGGCGATCGGGGTCGAGATCCCGAACGCCGACAAGGACCTGGTGGCCCTGGGCGACGTGCTGCGCGCGCAGGTGGCGCAGGCCGACCATCACCCGATGATCGTCGGCCTGGGCAAGGACGTCGAGGGCCGCACCATCGTCGCGAACCTCGCCAAGATGCCCCACCTGCTCATCGCGGGCGCCACCGGCGCCGGTAAGTCGGTCTGCGTCAACGGGCTGATCACGAGCATTCTGATGCGGGCCACGCCCGACGAGGTGCGGATGGTGCTGGTCGACCCGAAGCGGGTCGAGCTCAGCGTGTACGAGGGCATCCCCCACCTGATCACGCCGATCATCACCAGCCCGAAGAAGGCCGCCGAAGCCCTCGAATGGGTCGTGGGCGAGATGGACCGGCGCTACGACGACCTGGCGGCGTCGGGGTTCAGGCACGTCGACGAGTTCAACAAGGCCGTGCGGGCCGGCAAGCTGCAGCCGCCGCCCGGGAGCGAGCGGGTCTACCAGCCGTACCCGTACCTGCTGGTGATCGTGGACGAGCTGGCCGACCTCATGATGGTGGCCCCGCGCGACGTCGAGGACTCGATCGTGCGCATCACGCAGCTCGCCCGCGCGGCCGGCATCCACCTGGTGATCGCCACCCAGCGGCCCTCCGTGGACGTCGTCACCGGCCTGATCAAGGCGAACGTGCCGTCCAGGCTGGCGTTCGCCGTGTCGAGCCTCACCGACTCGCGGGTCATCCTCGACCAGCCGGGCGCCGACAAGCTGGTCGGCCAGGGTGACGCGCTGTTCCTGCCGATGGGCGCGAGCAAGCCCATCCGCATCCAGAACGCGTTCGTCTCCGAGAAGGAGATCGCCGAGATCGTCACGCACTGCAAGGCGCAGATGCAGGCCGAATACCGCGAGGACGTGGCCGCCGCGCCGGTCAAGCGGGAGATCGACGAGGACATCGGCGACGATCTCGACGTGCTGATCCAGGCCGCCGAGCTGATCGTGACCACCCAGTTCGGCTCGACCTCGATGCTGCAGCGCAAGCTGCGGGTCGGGTTCGCCAAGGCGGGACGGCTGATGGACCTCCTGGAGAGCCGGAACGTGGTCGGCCCGAGCGAGGGCTCCAAGGCCCGCGAGGTGCTGGTCAAACCGGACGATCTGCCGGGTTTGCTGGCCGACCTGCGTGGCGAATGACCCCAATGCGTGCCTGCCGGGTAGTAACTGGTTGAATATAAATCACTACCCATTGTGGTAGCAGGTGCAGGTGCCGTGGGGGAGGCGTTCGTTGTGCAGGAGCAGAGCATCGGGGCCATGCTGGCGGCAGCCAGGCATGCTGCCGGGCTGACCGTCGAGCAGGTCAGCGCGGCCACCAGGATTCGCGAGGCGATCATCCATGGCCTGGAGCAGGATGACGGCAGCCAGTGCGGTGGCGACTTCTACACCAGGGGGCACGTCAAGGCCGTGGCCAAGGCGGTGGGGCTCGATCCGGAGGCCACCGTCCATCTCTACGACCAGCAGCACGGCGGGGCGCCCAGGCCGGTCGCGGCCTCGGCCGTGTTCCAGGCCGACAAGAAGATCAACGTTCCGGAGCGGCGGGGGCCCAACTGGACGATGGCGCTCGGGGTGGCGCTGGCGATCGTGGTCGTCTTCGGCATGATGCGAGTGCTGGGCGGCGCGAGCGACCAGGTGCGGACGGCCGACGTGCAGGTGGCCTCGGCCCGGCCCAAGGTCCCGCCGAACATGCCCGTCCAGCCGAAGCCGGCGGCGGGCAAGGCGGTCAAACGCACGGTGACCGTCGAGATCAAGGCGAAGCGGTCGTCGTACGTCCAGGCTCACGACGCGATGGGGCGCAAGCTGTTCTCGGGCACGCTGAAGGCCGGAAAGTCCGACACGTGGAGTGCGGAAGACAAGGTCAGCGTGCTGCTGGCGGATGCGTCGGCCGTTACGCTGCAGGTGAACGGCAAGAAAGTGAAGCTGGACGCGGGCAGGGGGGAGATGCTGCGGCGCTCGTTCGGGCCGCCCAAAACGACCGAGCGATAGCCATCTGGCGGGAGCCCGTGCATCGGGTGGTGGCCAACTCCCGATACCGTAGTGTTCACCATGTCATCCCGCCGAACCGCATCGCTGATCACTCTGGGCTGCGCGCGCAACGAGGTCGACTCCGAGGAGCTGGCCGCGCGACTTGAGGCTGCCGGTTGGCAGCTGGGCGACGACGACCCCGATGTCGTCGTCGTCAACACGTGTGGCTTCATCGACTCGGCCAAGAAGGACTCCATCGACACGCTGCTGGCCGCCGCCGACACCGGCGCAAAGGTGGTCGCAGCGGGCTGTATGGCCGAGCGCTACGGCAACGAGCTGGCCGAGGCGCTGCCCGAAGCCAGCGCGGTGATCTCCTTCGACGACTACACGGAGATCGGCGGCCGCCTCGACGACGTCCTCGCCGGGCGGCCGCTGAAGCCCCACACGCCACGTGACCGCCGCACCCTGCTACCCATCTCGCCGGTGGACCGTGCCAGTGCCCCCAAGGCCAACATCCCCGGTCACGGCGATCTGCCCGCGGGCCTCGCGCCCGCGAGCGGCCCGCGCGTGCTGCGCAAGCGCCTGGACGAGAGCCCGGTGGCCTCGCTCAAGCTGGCCTCCGGCTGCGACCGGCGCTGCACGTTCTGCGCCATCCCGGCCTTCCGCGGCTCCTACGTCTCGCGCCGGCCCGACGAGCTGCTGGCCGAGGCAGACTGGCTGGCCCACCGTGGCGTGCGCGAGCTCGTCCTGGTCAGCGAGAACTCCACGTCCTACGGCAAGGATCTCGGCGACCTCCGGGCGCTGGAGAAGCTGCTGCCCGACCTGGCGGCCGTCGAGGGCGTCTCCCGGGTGCGGGTCAGCTACCTGCAGCCCGCCGAGCTGCGTCCTGGGCTCATCGACGTGCTCACGGGCACCGAGGGCGTCGCCCCCTACTTCGACCTGTCCTTCCAGCACGCGAGCGGCACCGTGCTGCGCAGGATGCGCCGCTTCGGCGACCCGGAGCGCTTCCTGGGGCTGCTCGAGACCATCCGCGAGCGCGCTCCCGAGGCGGGCGTGCGCTCCAACTTCATCGTGGGCTTCCCCGGCGAGACCGAGGAGGAGTTCGGCGAGCTGGTGGGCTTCCTGGAGGCGGCCAGGCTCGATGTGATCGGCGTGTTCGGCTACTCCGACGAGGACGGCACGGAGGCCGCCGATCTGCCGGGCAAGCTCGACCAGGAGGTCATCGACGAGCGCGTGCGCGTGCTCACCGAGCTGGCCGAGGAGCTGACCGCCCAGCGCGCGGAGGAGCGCATAGGCACCGAGGTCGACGTGCTGATCGACGACGACCTGGGCGACGGGGGCTACGAGGGCCGGGCCGCCCACCAGGGGCCCGAGGTCGACGGCTCCGTCACGGTTCAGGGGATCGGCCTCGTCAGGGGGCAGATCGTGCGCGCGGTCGTGGTCGACTCCGAGGGGGTCGACCTGATCGCGCGTATCAAGGCAAGTCCATGAAAAGGGACGAGCGCCGCGTCGTAAGCCCGTGGAACATCGCCAACGTCCTCACGGTTCTCCGGTTGGTGCTCGTCCCCTTCTTCGTCGTCTGCCTGTTCCTGCCGGGGACGGGCTGGCGGGTGGCCGCGCTGGCGGTCTTCGCGGTGGCCTCGATCACCGACCACCTGGACGGTGAGCTGGCCAGGCGGTACGGCCTGATCACCGACTTCGGCAAGATCGCCGACCCGATAGCGGACAAGGCGCTCACCGGCGCGGCGCTGGTGAGCCTGTCCATACTCAACGAGCTGCCCTGGTGGGTCACGATCCCGATCATCAGCAGGGAGCTCGGCATCACGGCCCTCAGGTTCCTGCTGCTGCGGCGCGCGGTCATCCCGGCCAGCTACGGCGGCAAGGTCAAGACCGTGCTGCAGATCGCCGCGATCGTGCTCTACCTCCTGCCGGGGGTGCCGGGGCCCGTCCGGTGGGTGGTCATGGGGGCGGCTCTGGTGGTCACCGTGGCCACCGGGGTCGACTACGTCATCAGGGCAGTGCGGCTGCGCAAGGTCGCGAAGCAGGTGCGCGGGGAGTGATCGATGGCCGACGTGGCCGAGGTTCTGACGATGCTGGTGGGCCGGTCCGCCACGGTGGCGGTGGCCGAGTCACTGACCGGCGGGCTCATCGGGGCCGCCATCACGTCGGTCTCGGGGTCGTCGAAGGCGTTCAGGGGCGGGGTGATCTCGTACGCCACCGATCTCAAGCAGGAGCTGCTAGGGGTGCCGGGGGAGTTGCTGCGGCGCGAGGGGGCCGTACATCCTGAGGTGGCCGCGGCCATGGCGGCGGGGGTCGCGCGGCTCTGCGGGGCCACGTACGGGCTGGCCGTGACGGGTGTGGCCGGGCCGGAGCCGCAGGACGGCAAGCCCGTCGGCACCGTGTACGCGGCCGTCTGCGGGCCGGGGGGCAGGATTTGGGGGCGTGAATTGAGACTTGGCGGGTCGCGCGAACGTATCAGGGTAGAGACGGTGGACGAGGCAGTCGATCTACTGTCAGGTGTGCTGAAGGCGAACATAGGGGAACATTCCGGGTGATTACCGTGTTACGTCCCGAGCGAACATGCGAAGCACGGTCTGACGCGGTGTCGGTGGATACGGGTACGGTGGAGCTGTGAGTGAGGTCCGTGAGCCAACTGCAAGCACCGAGCGCCCGGCAGGCGGGCCTGAAGCGTCGCGAGCGGCGGTCCAGGGGCGGCCACGCCCCATGATGACGGCGAGGAGTATGTACGAAGCTAAGAAGACCACAGTGCGGCACGATCCGATCGCGCGGGGCGTGGTGAAGTCATCCGCGCCGGGGAGGGAGCGACAGATGATTCTGCTGCGTCAGCTGCTCGGCGACGTGCTGAGGCGGTTGAGGGTGCGGCAGGGACGCACGCTACGCGAGGTGTCCACCCAGGCACGTGTCTCGCTCGGCTACTTGTCCGAGGTCGAGCGCGGCCAGAAGGAAGCCTCGTCGGAGCTGCTGGCGTCCATTTGCGGCGCACTCGAAGTGCCCCTTTCGCAGGTGTTGCGTGAGGTTTCCGACCAGTTCGCGCTGGCGGAGCTCCAGGCTGCCCCTGTGCTGGCCGACGTGCCCGATCGCGAACGGCTGCCCCTTACGGAGACGGTCCCCGGGTCTATTTCCGACTCCGTGTTCCCCGAAGTCAAGGACATGGTGGCTGCCTAACCCAGCTGGCAGCCAGCACACCACAGGATCAGCCGTTCCTGTGGCTGCGCCCCCATCTCCCCACGGCTGATGCGGGTGCCGCATCGGCGACAGGGCCTCCCTGCCCTGCCGTAGACCCACGTCTGGTTCGCCGGGCGGCGATCACCTGTGGTCACCGTGCCCGCATGCCCCTTGTTCGCGTCCAGCAAGCGCTGGGCCAGTGACACGAGCCCGTTGAGATCCTCGATCTCCCCGACCTTCTTCCACGGCCAGACACCGCGCAGGAACAGGGTCTCGGCGCGATAGATCGTGCCGATCCCAGCCAGGTTGCGCTGATCGAGCAGCGCCTCCCCGATGGTCCTGTCGGGCGCCCCTCGCAGCCTTCGCACGGCCTCATCCGGGTCCCAGTCCGGGCCGAGCAGATCCGGCCCCAGATGGCCGACCAGCCGTGCCTCCTCGCCTGTCCTGACGAGATCCACCATTCCCAGCCTGACCCCCACCGCCTGCCACCGCTCGTTGGCCAGGATCAGCCTGACCTGGTCGCCCGGCGCGGTCCGGCGTCCGGCCGCCATGACCTGCCAGCTCCCGTCCATGCGCAGATGGGTGTGCACGGTCAGGTCGCCTTCGACGCGGGTGAGTAGGTGCTTGCCCCTGGAGACCGTGGTGATGACCGTACGGCCGGCCAGGTCGGCCGTGGCGTGCCTGGGGACGCGGAAGTCCGACCTGGTGAGCACCTGGCCGTCCAGCGCGCCGCGCAGCTTCGCGGCCGTGCGGTAGACGGCGTCTCCTTCGGGCATCCCTCCAGTCTAGGAACGCGCACCCGCCTCGTGCGCGGCCACCCAGCCGTCCACCAGCGCGCACAACTGATCCAGCGCCTCCTCCGCACGCTCGCGCTCGCCGGTCGTGAGGAAGTCGATCTGCAGCCCCGAGTACGCCGAGTTGACCAGCGTGGAGATCCGCAGCGCCTCCGCCTCCGGGACCCCCCGATCGCGCAGCAGGCCCGCCACGAACTCCGACCGGTCCGCCAGCAGCCGGGGCACGTGCCCCATGAGCCGGCCACCGGCCGCCAGTCCCTCGATCTCGCGGATCAGGCGGGCGACCGGCAGATTCTCCTCCCGTGCCTGCCAGTCCCAGGTGCGGCGGATGATCGTGCCCACGCTGTCGGCGCCCGACCAGCCCGGCAGCGCGCGCAGCCATTCGCGGTGCCGCTCGTCCAGGCGCTCCATGGTGGCCGAGAGCAGCGCTTCCTTGTCGGCGAAGTGGTGGGTCAGCACACGGGTGGACTTGCCCAGGTGCTCGGCGAGCGGGCGCATCGACAGGGTCGAGAGGCCATGTCCGGCCAGGTAATCGACGATCTGGTCGAGCAGTTCGGCCCGGCGGTGCGGGTCGGCGGTCCTGGCCATCGGCGAAATCCCTTTGCGGTCATTGGGGTTACGACTGTTACCTTATATGGGAAACGACTGTTACCCTTATCGAGGGGATACCCATGCCCGCGTGGTTGCTCGCCCTGGTCTTCACCATGTTCACCTTCGCCACCGACGACTACGTGATCGCGGGCGTGCTGCCCGAGGTCTCCGCCGATCTCGGGGTCAGCGTGGCGGCGGGCGGCCAGCTCGTCACCGCCTTCTCGCTGGCGTTCGCGCTGGGGGCGCCCGTGGCCTCCGTGGTGAGCGCCACCTGGTCGCGGCGGGGGCTGTTCACCTGGGCCCTGGCACTGTTCACCGCGGCGAACTGGGCGGCCGCGTTCACGACCTCCTACGCCGTCCTCATGGGGCTGCGCGTGCTGGCTGCGCTGGCCGCGGCTGCCGTCGTGCCCGCCGTGTACGCCCTCGCGACCTCGCTGGCCCCCGAAGAGCGCCGGGGACGTTACCTGGCTCTGGTGATGGGCGGGATGACCGGCTCGCTCATGCTCGGCGTTCCCGTCGGCACGTGGGTGGGCGGCGCGTTCGGCTGGCAGGCCACGTTCGGGCTCGGCGGGCTGCTGGGGCTCGTCGCGCTGGTCGCGATCAGGGCGACGCTGCCCGAGTCACCCCCGGCGGCCGCCATGCCGGTCAGGGAGCGGCTGGCGCCGCTGGCCCGGCCGCAGGTGCTGCTCGGCCTGCTCGGGGTCGTGGGGATCGTGCTGGGCAGCATGATGCTGATGACCTATCTCGCGCCGTTCCTGCGGGACCTGGCCGGGGCCGGGCCGGCGGAGCTGGGGTGGGTGTTCGCGCTGGCCGGGCTCGCCGGGCTGGCGGGCGGACAGCTCGGCGGGTGGGCCGCCGACCGGTGGGGCGCCGACCGGGCGCTGATCGTGGGCATCGCCGGGTTCACGGCGGTGATGGGCCTGTTCGCCGTCTGCTGGGCGCTGCGGCCGCTGCCGCTGCCCGCGCTCCTGCCGCTGCTGCTGGTGTGGGCGGCCGTGTCGTGGTGGATCCCGCCGCCCGCGCAGACCCGGCTGCTCGCCCTGGCCGGCCCGGCCGGGCCGCAGGCGCTGGCGCTCAACAGCAGCGCCGTCTACGTCGGGGTCTCGGGCGGTGGCGCGGTGGGCGGGCTCGTCCTGGAGAGCCACGGAAGTGGCCGGCTGCCCTTGGCCGCGGCCGCCGTCGAGCTGGCCGCCCTCGCGCTCTTCTGGGCGGCCGGCAGGGCACGCCCCCCGGCTACCGTCGAGGATCGCGCGGCGCCGCAGGGTGAGGCGGGCGGTTGATGATCGAGAACGGCTGCGTCGGGGCGGTGCGGGGATCATAATGACGGCGAGGAGTAGGCCTGGCGGAAGGCTGATCGCGGCATGCCGGAGATCACAGGTTTACGTGGGGGCGACCCCGCCGAGATCGGCGGATATCGGCTGACCGGCCGCCTGGGCTCCAGCGTGTACGCCGCACGCTCCCGCTCCGGGGAACCCGTGGCCGTCAGGCTGCTGCCGGCCGAGATGGAGCCCGAGCCCTTCCTCCTCGCCATGGAGCGTCAGCAGGCCGTCTCCGCGGTCACCACCGCGCAGATCCTGGCCACCGGCATGCTGGGCGAGCAGGCGTACGTCGTCAGCGAGTACGTCGAAGGGCCCGCGCTCGAAGAGGCTGGAGGCTTTCTCGGCGAGGTGGGGCTCCACCGGCTCGCCGTCGGGACCATCACGGCGCTGGTCGCGATCCATCAGGCAGGGCTCGTGCACGGCGACATCCGGCCCGGCAACGTGCTGCTCGGCCCGGACGGGCCACGGGTGATCAACGCCGGGCTCGAGCAGGCGATGGCGGAGGCGGCCATCTCCACCCGCAAGGTCGCCGTGCCCGCGTACACCGCGCCCGAGCGACTGCGGGGCGCGGGGGCCGAGCCGCCCGCGGACGTGTTCTCCTGGGCGGCCACCATGGTGTTCGCCGCGACCGGGTCGGCTCCGTTCGACGGCGGCTCCATGGCCGCGACGGTCGATCGGATCGTCCGCGACGCGCCCACGCTGCCCGGCAACCTGGGTGAGCTGCACGGCCTGATCGTGGCGTGCCTGGACAAGGATCCGGCGGGGCGGCCCAGCGCCAGCGCGGTGCTGTTACGGCTGGTGGGCCAGACGGTGTTCCTGACCGGGCAGGCGGAGCCGCCCGCCCCGCAGCCACCGCCGCCCGACCGGCCGAGGCGTGGGGGAAGAGGACCGGCCGCACTGGCCGCGGCGTTCGCGGCCGGGGCGCTGGTCTCAGGAGCCGGGGTGTACGTGCTGGTCGACGAACCGGCACCGGTCAGGCAGGCGGCCGCGACCACCGGTGCCACGCCGAGCACCACGCCCACGGTCACCTCCTCGCTGAACCGGGTGCCGGTGGAGAAGGTGGAGGCGAAGGCCGCCACGGACACCAAGCTCCCGGCGGTCGGCGCGACCCTGCACGAGAACCCCAAGGACCCCGTCAGGCTGACGGCCTACCTGGAGGTCGCCGGCAAGTTCACCAGCTACGTCAGGGACAGGTCGGGCGCCTTCAAGGCCGTCGGCCTGGCCGAGGAGCCGATGGTCTCGCCCGACGGCGACTGGGTCGCGCTCAACCCGTGGCTGAAGTTCCAGAACGCGGAGATGGACCAGGTGAAGTTCACCAGGCTGTCCACCGGCGAGAGCTTCACCGTCGCCACGGTCAAGAAGCCCTTGCGGACCATGATCCCGGCCTGGTCGCGCGACGGGCGCAGGCTGCTGCTCTCGGTCGTCGACGACGGCAAGCCGCAGCGGATCGTGGGCTTCGTGCTGGTCGACGTGGCCGCCAGGAAGGCCGTGCACGTCGAGACGGCCTTCACCGACAACGCCTCGCTCAACTTCACCTTCACCCCCGACGGCAGGATCGCCAAGGCCTACTTCGACGGCAAGACCAACGGGATCGACTTCTACAGCGACTCAGGTGAGGTGACCAGGTCGATGCACTGGGTGGGCCTGCCGCGTGACCGCGACTGGTACTCGCCGTCGGGCAAGCAGTTCGTCACCGTCTGCCCGGGCGGTCGCAAGGACCTGTGCGTCTGGAACGCCGCGACCGGCGTCAGGCTGAAAACGGTGCCCCGCGCCACCTCGGAGGGCAACCTGCTCGGCTGGTTCAGCGAGTCGCACCTGCTGGTGCAGGAGCCGGGCAAGAAGAAGGGCACGGCCCAGGTCAAGGTCATCGATCTGGTCGGTTACACCGTCCGCGTGCTCGCCGACGTGCTCCCGCTCAAAGCCTCCATGCAGTTCGCCGCCGCGCCGCGATGACGAGAACGCTGAGCGCCGGTGACCCCGCCCAGGTGGGCGAGTACCGCATCGTGGGCCGGCTCGGCGAGGGCGGCCAGGGGGTGGTCTACCTCGGTGAGGCGCCCGGCGGAAGACGGGTCGCGGTCAAGATGCTGGGGGCCGGGCTGGACGACCCCGACGCGCGGACGCGCTTCCAGCAGGAGATCGGGTACGCGCGCCGGGTCAAGGCGTTCTGCACCGCCCAGGTGCTGGCCAGCGGCGAGCTGAACGGCAGCCCGTACGTGGTGAGCGAGTTCGTCGACGGGCCCTCGCTGGCGGAGATCATCCGCGAACGCGGCGCGCTGCGCGGAGCGGAGCTGCGCAGGCTCGCCATCGGCACGCTGACCGCGCTGTCGGCCATCCACCAGGCGGGCGTGGTGCACAGGGACTTCAAGCCCGGCAACGTGCTGCTCAGCAGGGACGGGCCACGGGTGATCGACTTCGGCATCTCCAGGGCACTGGAGGAGTCGGAGCTGGCGGGGGAGCACCTGGTGGGGACGCCGCCGTACATGGCTCCCGAGCAGTTCGGCGGGCGGGCGGCGGGGCCGGCGGCCGACATGTTCGCCTGGGCCTCGACCATGGTGGCCGCCGCGACGGGCACCCCGCCGTTCGGGGCGGGCGACGTGCCCGCGCTGATCAACCGGATCCTGTACGCCGAGCCCGACCTGGGCGGTCTCGACGAGGAGCTGCGGGACCTGGTGGCGCGGTGCCTGGTCAAGGCTCCGGAGGCCCGCCCCACCGCGGCTCGGGCGCTGCTCGGCCTGCTCGGCCACCACGTGCCGGAGCAGCGGCTCCTGGCCGAAGGGCAGCAGTCGGCGGCACCGCCTCCCGGCCGAGCGCCGGGCCGCCGGTGGTGGCTCGTCGCGGGGGCCGTGACCGCCGCCGTGGCCGTGACGGCGGCCGTGCTGCTCACCCGGCCCGCCCCGCCGCCGTCCGGCACGGGCACCCCCACGCTGATCGCCGCGCCCCTGCCCGCCCCGCGCGAGGGCCGGATGGAGCTCACCTCGACGGCGAAGGTGCAGATCCCCGACACCAAGATCACTCTGTACGAGAACCCGGCCGACCCGATCTGGGTCTCGTCGTACCACGACCAGCGCGACGGCAGCGGCTACCCGTCGTACGTGCGGGACCCGTCGAACGGGACCTTCGGCTACTTCGGGGGCTTCGAGGAGCCGATCGTCTCGCCCGGCGGCGGCTACGTGGCCTCGCTCTCGGCCACCCGCTTCCGCACGCCGGACTTCGAGTCCGTCCGGATACGCGACCGCGTCACCGGCCAGGACCGGCAGATCCGTACCGTCGACAAACCCGCCACGCTGTTCCGCCCGAACTGGTCGGCCGACGGGCGTCGGTGGCTGGCCACCGTCATCGAGGATCAGGAACAGGACCGCGTGGTGGGCTTCGCGGTCGTGGACGCTGTCGCGGGCACCGTCAAGGTCACCAAGGTCGCCGGCGGGAACGACGTCAGGTTCGGGTGGGGCGCGGACGGCAAGAGCGTGCTGTACGAGATGCCCGGCGGGGCCGTGCGGGTGCTGGATCTCGAAGGCAGGGCGTTGCGGACGTTCATGGGGGTGGGCGAGCTTTACGAAGGCGGCGTGGCCCGCACCACGCTCGGGTCAATCTTTTCCACTAAATGCCCCGATATTTCGGCAAATGTCTGCTTCTGGGATGCGGAGAGCGGCGCCAAAAAAGGCGTGGCCCGGCTGCCGAAGGGCGGCGCCTACCACGGGTGGCTCGACGACGCCCACTTCCTGGCCACCACGCCCGTCGGCAAGAACACCGACGTGGTCCTCGCGGATGCCACCGGCCGCACCGTGCGCAAGCTGGCCGCCGGGCCCAAGACCGAGATCGCCCGGGTGGTGCTCTGGTTCACCCGGAAGTGATCAGTCCCAGGCGGCCGGGTCGGCGGCGAGCTGGCGGACCCGCTCGGGCAACGCCCCGGAGGCGACCTGGTCGAGTGTGACCTCCTCCAGGATGGAACGCTCGGTGGCACGCAACGCGATCCACACCTGCTGCAACGACTCGGCGGGCCCCCGGTAGCCGACATGCTCGGGCCGCTCGCCGCGCACGTTGGCCAGCGGGCCGTCCACGGCCCTGATCACATCGGCCAGCGAGATGTCGGTGGCGGGCCTGGCCAGCACGTAGCCACCCTCGGGCCCACGCTGCCCGCGCACGAGCCCGGCACGCCGCATCTGCAACAGGATGTTCTCCAGGTATTTGGGCGGCATGTCCTGTTCCTTGGCGAGTTCGCCCACGGTAGTCGGCCCTGCACCGGCTGCGGCGAGTTCGGCGGCGGCACGGAGGGCGTAGTCGACACGAGCGGAAAGGCGCATGTTCTCGATTATCCCCCCTGGTGAACGCGGTTGGTGCGCTCGTGTCCTGGTTGGGAGGGTGCCGGGTGTGCCCTACCTGCGATCGGACAAGAGTATGCGTCTCGGTAGATCTCGCGGAGTCTCATGATTTCCAAGACCCCACACCGCGTTCTCGACCGGATTCGGAGTCTCCTCCTGCGTTGAGGCCAGCCGACCAGGCCGACGCTCTTCGGCGACGACTGAGGCGACCCGGGACCGAAGCCCTCGCGTACCTGCACCGAGATTCGAACTCGGGCCCTCCGCATTATGAGTGCGGCGCTCTCACCAACTGAGCTATGCAGGCAGCCCGACTATCCCAGAAAGGAAGAGGCGGCTTCCACTTCATTTCGCCGAGCTTGCGAGGCACCGGACTCAGGCACTGCCGTCCTCCGGGAGTCGCCTGGTCCAGGCGTTCGTGACCGCCGTCTCCTTCGGAGACTGGTTCGGGCGCGGCATCAGGCTCAACAGCGCGGACATCACGTAGTCCGCTTCTAGCGACCTGGTCCTATCACCGACCCTAGCTGCTACGCGGGCCTGCGGTATTTCGCGGCGCCGTCGTCGAATCCTCTGCCGTACGACAACTGGAAGCCTTCGTTGTAGCCGACCTTGTAGGCGTCATGGCCCACTTGCGGCCGAGGCAGGTACGGGTCGCAAGGGCAGTAGGTCGTGGCTCGTGCCTCGCCGCGCGCGTACCTGTCGGAACTGCCCTTGTCGTAGCCCTGTCACGGGTCGAGGCGCGTTCCCGGCGACACCGGGCAGCCCGTCCGCGATCTTCCGGGCGGACGGTTCCGCGGGCCATTGACCGACCGCCTGCCGCGCAACCGAGCATCCGCATCGCTGTCGGTGACGTCCTGGCAGTGAAAGAGCGGCGGGAGTGCGCCTGCCAGGGCCCGGCAGGCGGGCTTGCGCCGGCAGTCAGGGCCGATCCCGTAGGCGAGTGAGACCGGGTCCGTGGGCTTGTTGCCGCAGACACACCACATCGAGGAGGTCCATCATCGGTCGCGTTCAGCGACCTGGAACACGGTCAAGCCGAGCATCCTCCACATGGCCACCACGGTCGCCCGGTCGTCGATCACCCCGAACACCTCCAGGTCGGCGAAATGCTCCTGGTAGATCTCTCGTTTTACCGCCGTGTCGGGCCGGTTGTCCCGGTCGCGGCGCATCCACAATCCTTCGATGTCGCCGCCGACGTGCCGGGCGAGCCACCTCTCGGTCTGACGGCGGCACTGCTCCTTCCGGCCGGACACGTAGGCGATGCGGTGGCCGTCTCGGAGGAGGGCTTGCACTATCGCCACGACGGGAGGGTTCGGCTGGTCCTCGCCTACCCGGTTCCAGTCGTACGGGCCTCGGTCTCCTCGTAAGGCCACGGTGCCGTCGATGTCCACGATCCACAGCTCTCCAGGGTGGCGGTCAAGGCTCATCGAACCTCCCCAGGGGCGGCGATGAGGGACGGCAGCGGCGGGATCGTCGCGGCCAGCCATCCGCCGGGTTCGGCGGTGAAGTGCGGGGCCGCCTCGGACAGCCAGCGCGAGCGTAACGCCCGGCTCGTCATCTGGTTCCCCGTGTGGCGTTCGGTCCAGGTGACGTCCTGCTCTTCCGTGTGGCGGACGCACACCCGCCCTCGTTTCGCGCCGGCCGGGTAGTCGTTCCAGTTGATGCCGTGCTCGCTCCACAGCATCTCCTGCATGGTGCCGGTGGAGACGCCGTGGAGTCGCTTGTGGGAGAACTTCGCCTGCGCGGCCATGGTGATGCTGTTGCGAACGCAGTCCCGCTGCCGCCACAGGAAGTAGTTCGCGACCTCGACCGGGTCGGGGATGGTGAACACACGGGCGTCGAAGGTGGCGTAGGCGTCGTCATGGCGCACGCCGTAGGCGCGGTTGAACGCCACGGTCGCAGTCGACGCGGCGATGGATGCGATCTTTTGGACCACCCCGCCGAACCACGGCTGCGTTCCGTGCGATTCGAAGTCGGTCAACAGCACTGAGCATTCGTCCGACTGGGTGAACGCGAACGCCACCCCCGACATCTCGTTGCACAGCGCCTCGGCCACGGCGTTCATGCCGGCCATCACCGCCTCGTCGAACGGCTTGTCGGCGTCCCTCAAGAACGAGTGGAAGGCTCTCCCGTCCACCCTGACCAGGCAGTGGGTTCGTCTCGGCAGGATCGTCCTCGTGGCGGCCTCGTACGCCTTCATGCGGTCGCCGAGAGCGGTCTTGTCACTCACTTCCAGGCTCCTCTGTGGTGTCCAGAGTGGCGAGGGTATCGCGGGCCTGATCCACGGCCTGGGCACGATCCGAATGCACCCGATGGTGGGAGCGCTAAACTTCCAACAACCTTTTCGATAACAGCGGTTCTCATGAGACGGCGGAATTCAGCGTGGAGCGACGCCCTGGTGTGCCCAGACTGCTCAGGGAGATCAACGACCGGGCCGCGCTGGACCTGTTGCTCGCCACAGGCCCCATGACCCGTGGCCAGATCGGCGATCTGACCGGCCTGTCCAAGGTCACGGCCTCGCAGACGCTGGCCAGGCTGGAGGAGCGCGGCCTGGTCGAGGTGGTCGGCGCCCAGGCAGGCGGGCGGGGGCCCAACGCGGCGCTCTACTCGGTGATCCCCTCCAGCGCGTACGTGGCCGGTCTCGAGGTCGGGCCCGAGTTGATCTCCACCGCGGTGGCCGACATCCACGGCCACACGATCGCCGAGGTCACGGTCGACCCCGGCGGCCACGACGACCCCGTCTCGGTGGTCCACGGTGCGATCGTCAAGGCCTGCCGCAGCGCCAAGATCAGCCTCTCCAAGCTGCGCGGCGTCGTGATCGGCACCCCTGGCGTGGTCGATCCGCGCAGCGGCGACGTGCGCTTCTCGTTCGACCTGCCGGGCTGGCACGAGGGCATCCACGAGGCCCTGGCCGGCGACCTGCGGCGCGCGGTCACCATCGAGAACGACGTCAACCTCGCCGCCATCGCCGAGCGGGCCGACGGGGCGGCCAAGGGGCTCGACGACTTCGTCCTGCTGTGGTCCAGCCGTGGCCTGGGCCTGGCGATCATGCTCGGCGGCAAGCTGCACCGGGGCCGCTCCGGCAGCGCGGGCGAGATCGGCTACCTGCCGGTGCCCGGCGTGCCGCTCCCCGAGGACATCCGCACCGAGCCCGGGCGGCTGCCCTCGCTGGCCGGCGGCCTGCAGTCGCTGGTCAGCGCCGAGGCGGTGGCGGAGCTGGCCCAGACGTACGGGTTCGCGGCCGGCAGCGCGGGCGAGTGCGTCAAGGTCGCGATGGCGGCGGGCGCCCAGGGCGAGCCGCTGCTCGACGAGATCGCCAACCGGCTCGCCCTGGGCGTCGCCGCCGTGTGCGTGATCCTCGACCCCGGGCTGGTCGTGCTGGCCGGGGAGATCGGCCACGCCGGCGGACCCGCGCTCACGTCCCGGGTGGAGGAGGCCGTGGCCAGGATCTGCCCGGTGCGCCCCCAGGTCGTCACCACGAAGATCACCGACGCCAACCCGGTGCTGCGCGGCGCCGTGCTGGCCGCCCTCGACCAGGCCCGCGAGGAGCTGCTGGCGCCTTAGACCGTGAGCGGCTCGACCGGGCCCGCGAGGAGCTGCCGGCGCTTCAGGCGGTGAGCGGCTCGACCGGGCCCGCGAGGAGCTAGGCCGTGAGCAGTTCGATCGCGGCCTGGGCGTTGGCCCGGGCGGCCCCGTACGTGGCGATGTAGGCGGCGCTGTCGGGGCGCCACACGGGCAGCCCCATCTCGATCACCGTCGCGTCCGGACGGGCCGCCACCAGCGCGGAGACCAGTTCCTGGCTCGCCTGGTGGCGGTGCGCGTCCTTGACCACCACGACCAGGGACCGGTTCACGGCCTTGGCCAGCAGGTCAGGGACGTCGGCGGCCGCGGGCTTGACCCGGACGATCTCCGCGTCCGGCAGCCACGGGCCGACGCCCCACGGCACGTCGCCCACGGCGATCGTCGGCGGGGTGTCCACCTCGATCACCAGGGGCTCGACCAGGGGCTCCGTCGCTCCGGTCAGCCGCACGGCGCGGCGCGCGGCGTGCAGGCCGACCACGTTCTGCTCGGCGGCGACGGGCGCGGGCGCCCCGAACCAGGCCCGAAGCGCCGCCACCCGCGCCGCCGCCTCCTCCAGCCGCGAGAGCGGCAGCCGCCCCGCGCGCACCGCGGAGACGATCTCCGCGATGATGGCCTGGACGTCGTCGTAGGTCGGCAGCGGCCCGAGGCACAGCAGGTCGGCCCCGGCCGCGAGCGTCAGCACCGCGCCGCCGGCCAGGCCTACGCTCCTGGTGATCGCCCGCATGTCGAGCGCGTCGGTGATGACCACGCCGTCGTAGCCGAGCTCGCCCCTGAGGAGCCCGGTGAGCGCGGCGCTGGACAGCGTGGCGGGCGTCTCGCCCGTCACCGCCGGCACCGCGACGTGCGCGGTCATCACCGACCTGGCCCCCGCGCCGACCGCCGCGCGGAACGGGGCCAGCTCCCGCTTCCGCAGCACGTCCAGGTCCACGTCCACGACGGGGATCGCCAGGTGGGAGTCCACCCGGGTGGCGCCGTGGCCGGGGAAGTGCTTGACGCAGGCGGCCACGTTCACCGACTGCAGGCCCTCCACGGCCGCCACCGTGTGCCTGGCTACCAGCTCCGGGTCGGGCCCGAAGGACCTGGTGCCGATCACCGGGTTGTCGGCCTCGGTGTTGACGTCGGCGCTGGGCGCCATGTCCAGGTTGATGCCGCAGGCGGCCAGCTCCGAGCCGATCGCGCGGTAGACCCGGCGGGTCAGCTCGACGTCGTCCACCGCGCCCAGCGCCGCGTTCCCCGGGTACGGGCTGCCGACGTGGTACGCCAGCCGCGTCACGTCGCCGCCCTCCTCGTCCAGCGAGATGACGGGCTCACCGGCGCCCCGCAGCGCGGACGTCAGGTCGCTCACCTGGCCGGGATCGGCCACGTTGAAGCCGAAGAGCGTGACGCCGCCCAGGCCCTGCTCCAGCTCGCGCAGCACCCATTCGGGCGCCACGGTGCCCTGGAAGGCGACGAGCAGCGTGCCGGCCGCGAGACGGCGCAGCCCCCGATCACTCTGACTCATAGCTCCTCATCGGATTTCAGGCCCAAAGATGGGCAGGGTCGAATAAGGCATTCGCCCTGCGGATGTCAGCCCTTCACGGCCCCGGCGACCAGGCCGGAGACCATGCGGCGTTGTACGAAAAGGAAGAAGATGACGACCGGGATGGTCATCATCGTGGAGCTGGCCATGATGGCGCCCCAGTCGGTGCCCTTCTGCCCGAAGAAGTACTGCAGGGCGACGGGCATCGTGTACTTGGTCGGGTCGTTGATCAGGTACAGCGCCATGATCAGCTCGTTCCACGCGGTGATGAACGAGAAGATGCTGGTCGCGACCAGACCCGGGGCCACCAGCGGGAAGAGCACCTTCCAGAAGGTGGTGAACCGGCTCGCGCCGTCGATCCAGGCCGCCTCCTCCAGCGACTTGGGCACGGCGGCCACGAACGTGCGCAGCATCCAGATCCCGAACGGCAGCGTCAGCGCGACCTGCGTCACGATCAGACCGAGCAACTGGTCATAGAGGCCCAGCCGCTTGACACCGAGGAACAGCGGGATGAGCAGCGCCTCGGCCGGGATCATCTGCGCGACGAGCAGCAGGCTCAGGAACGCCGTGCGCCCCTTGAACCGGAACCGGGCCACCGCGGTGGCCGACAGCAGCGCGAAGACCGCGCCGATCAGGACCGTCCCGAGCGCGACGATGGCGCTGTTGCGCATGTAGAGCCAGATCGAGTGCCCGGCCACGCCGTCGGTGAGCACCCGCGTGATGTGCTCGAAGGTGAAGTGCGTGGGGAACGGGATGAATTCGGTGGTGAAGATCTGGTCGTTCGCCTTGAAGCCGGTGGAGACCATCCAGTAGACGGGGAAGACGGCGACCAGGAAGACCAGCACGCCTGCCGCGTTGAGCGTGGCCTTGCCCAGGCGCCTGCGGGCCTGCGGGCTCTTCACAGCTCCTCCTGCTTGAACATCTGGCGGATGTAGGCCGCGGTGACGATGAGCAGGATCACGGTCAGGACCACCGCGATGGCCGCGCCCGATCCCATCTTCGGCGGGGCCTTGAACGCCTCGGTCACCGCGTACATCGACAGGTTGTAGGCCTCCCGGTTGGTGGTGCCGGCCAGCACGTACAGCTGGGAGAAGACCTTGAAGTCCCAGATGATCGAGAGCACGGTCAGCACCGCGAACACCGGCTTGAGCAGCGGGAAGGTGATCTTCCTGAACGTGCGCCAGGCGCCGGAGCCGTCCACCTTGGCCGCCTCGTACAGCTCGGCCGGGATGCCCTTGAGGCCGGCCAGCACCGAGACCGCGATGAACGGGAAGCCGGCCCAGACGACGCAGACGATCAGCGCCATGTAGATGGACCAGGCGTCATTGAGCCACGGTTGACCGGTCCAGTCGGCCCGTCCGAACAGGGCCTTGGAGAGCCCGTCGGGCAGCAGGTTGAGCGCCCAGTTGACGATGCCGGCCTCGGCGTCGAAGAGCGAGCGCCAGATCATGCCCTGCGCCACCGGCGGGACCGCCCAGGCGAACATGATGCCGATGATGACGAACAGCGACATCTTCTTGCCGAGCCGGTGCAGCAGGACGCCGACGGCGGTGCCGAGGATCAGCGTGAGCGGCACCGCGATCACCGCGAACACCAGCGTGTTGCGCAGCGAGGACCAGAAGATGTCGTTCTCGAAGACCTTGGTGAAGTTCTCGAGCCCGACCCAGGTGGCCGGCTTCTTGCCCGAGATCTGGACGAGTCCCACCTTCTGGAAGGAGATGATCACCATCTGGATCAGCGGCCACAGCAGCAGCGCGCCGATGACCAGCAGTCCCGGGACCAGCAGGACGTAGGGGATCGACCAGGCGGGCAGCCCGCTGGCCCGCGGTGGCCGGTGTGAGCGGCGCCGCCCCGGGGCGGAGGCGCGGCCTCCGCCCCGGGGGGCGAGCGTTGACGTGTTCGTCACAGGACTCAGGAGGCGTTGAGGATGTCTTCGAGTTCCTTGTTGGCAGCGGCCAGCGCGTCATCCGCGCTCGCCTTGCCCTCGATGACCTTGCGGGCCGCGTTCTGCAGCACCGCCTTGGTCTCGTTGGCCTCCGTCCACTGCGGGTCGGCGGGGAAGGCCTTGGCCTTGGCGAAGGCGGCGGCGAACGGCGCCTGCGCGGGGTCGCTGGACAGCGCGGCGAGGGCCTCGGGGTAGACGGGGAGCAGGCCGCCGTCAGTGGCGTACTTGACGCCCCACTGCTTGTTGGAGGCCAGCTTCACGAACTCCTTGGCCGCGTCCTTCTCCTTCGCGGAGCCCCACACGGCGATGTCGTTGCCGCCGAGGAAGGACTGCGCCTCGCCGCCCGCCTTGGACGGAAGCGGGAAGAAGGCCAGCTTGTCACCCTTGAGCTTGCCCTTGCTGTCCTCCGCGATCCCCGGCAGGTCCCACGACGCGGTGAGGTACATGCCGACCTTGTTGTTGGCGAAGCGGGTGCGGATCTCGGTGGTGTTCTGGTTGAGCCGCGACTTGCTGGACAGGCCGTCGGTCACCAGGCCGGTGTACTGGGCGAAGCCCTCCTTGAAGCCGGGGTCGGTGAGCTTGCCGACCCACTTGTCGCCCTCCTTGGCGGCGTAGTCGCCGCCGGCGGTCCAGGCGAGGGCGCCGAGCAGGTGGTTGGCGTCGGAGCCGCCGTTGAAGGCGAAGCCGTCCACGTCCTTGCCCTTCTTGGCCTGGATCTTCTTGGCGGCCGCCACGAGCTCGTCCCAGGTCTTGGGGATCTCGATCTTGAGCTCCTTGAACCAGTCGGCGCGGTAGAGCACCGCCCGGCTGCCGCCGCCCCACGGCACGGCGTACGTCTCGCCGTCGATGGTCTCCAGCCCCATGAGGTTCTTGGGGATCTGGGCCTGGTCGCCGCCCGCCACGATGTCGGTGATCGGCTCCAGGGCCTCCTGGCTCTGCCACAGCGGCACCTGGTCGTTGCCGATCTCCGTCACGTCAGGGCCGGTGCCGCCGGCGGCCGCTGCCGTGAACTTGTCGTTGACCTGCGGCCAAGGGATCCACTCGACGTTCACCTTGGCGCCGGTCTCCTTCTCGAACTCGGCGACCAGCTCGTCGGTGTACTTCTGGGCGGCGGGGTTGGTGTCCCCGAGGCGCCAGAACGTCAGCGTCTTGCCGGCGTACTTGGGGCCGCTGCTGGCGGGTGCGGCGGCGCTTGGTGAGGACGAGGGGGTCTCGCTCGAGCCACAGGCGGCCAGACCCAGGGCCAGCGCGGCCGTGCTGACCGTAGCGGCTGTGATCTTCGCGATCCTCACAGGGTTCTCCCTTCCCGGGTGCCGGCCTACGGTCCGCACCAGGCTGATCGTCAAATGTCGAACAACGCTGCTAAACTAACAAGAAACTTTCTTAAAAGAAACGCCCGTTAGCCATTCGTGACGAGAGGGGTGCGGTAATGAGTCGAAGCCCGGGAGTCCCCCGGCTGCTGCGCAGGTTGAACGATCGCGCGGCACTCGAACTCCTCCTGATGGACGGCCCGCTCACCCGGGCCGAGCTGGGGGAAAGGACCGGGCTCTCCAAGGTAACCGCGGGTCAGCTGCTCGCTCGCCTGGAGGAGCGGGGGCTGGTCGAGGTCGCGGGGGAGCGCGCCGGGGGCAGGGGGCCGCACGCCGCCCTATACGCCGTCGTTCCCTCCAGCGCGTACGTCGCCGGGCTCGAGGTCCTGCCCGACAGCCTCAAGGTCGCTGTGGCGGACATCACAGGCAGGGTGGTCGTGGAGATCACGCTCAACCCGTCCGACGGCCGCGACCCGGTCAAGGCGGTCCACGAGGCGGTGCAGCGCGCCTGCGACACGGCGAACGTCAGCCTGTCGCGGCTGCGCGCGTTCGTCATCGGCACCAGGGGCGTGGTCGACCCGATCACGGGTGACGTGCGCTGGTCGTACGACCTGCCGGACTGGCACGTCGGCGTGCTGGCCAGCCTGCGCGAGACGCTCGGCGCGTCCGTCACCATCGAGAACGACGTCAACCTGGTCGCGCTCGCCGAGCACAAGCACGGCGCGGCCGTCGGCCACGACGACTTCGTGGTGATCTGGGCCGGCGTCGGCCAGGGCCTCGGCGTCATGCTGGGCGGCAGGCTGCACCGGGGCATCAGCGGGGGAGCGGGCGAGATCGGCTGGCTGCCGGTCCCCGGCGAGCCGCTGCCCACCGACGTCTCGGAGCCGCAGTCGGGCTCGTTCCAGCGCCTGGTGGGCCACGACGCGCTGCGCGGCCTGGCCGACCGGCACGGCGTGACCGGCAGGACGGTGCCCGACCTGGTGCGCGGCGGCGACGAGGGCTACCTGGACGAGGTGGCGGGACGGCTGGCCGTGGGCGCGGCGGCGGTGACCGTCGTGCTCGATCCCGGGCTGATCGTGCTCAGCGGCGACATCGGCCGGGCGGGCGGCGCGCGGCTGGCCGCCAAGGTGCAGGAGGCGGTGGCCCGCGTCTGCCCCAGCCGGCCGGCCGTGGTCACGACCCAGGTCGCGGGCAACCCCGTGCTGCGCGGGGCGCTGGTGGCCGCTCTGGAGCAGGCCCGGGAGCAGGTCTTCTCCGATACTGTGTGAGAATTTCTGCTCATGTGGCTGTCCCCCAACGATGTCGTGCTCATCTCCGACCCCAGGGTGACCGCGCTTCCCGTGCGCGAGTGCGGCGAGCCGCTGGCCGACGTGCGCGGGCGGCTGCGGGTCGACACGCGGCTGGCCGACGACGAGGGCGCGTACGCGCATCTGCGCTCCGGCCTGCTCGACCGGCTGGAGCGGGCCGAGCGTTCGCTGCCCGACGGGTTCCACCTGCTGATCGTCGAGGGCTACCGGCCCATCGCCACCCAGCGGCGGATCTTCGAGACGTACCGGGCGGAACTCCACACCACATTCCCCGAAATTTCCCCCGACGAGTCATATATCGCGGCGAGTCGGTACGTGTCCCCGGTCGAGGTCGCCCCCCACACCGCCGGCGCCGCCGTGGACCTGACCCTGTGCGACCCCGACGGCGTCGAGTACGACATGGGCACCCAGGTTAACGACAACCCGGAGCAGAGCGACGGCGCCTGCTATACGGCCGCCCCCAATATCACCGCCGACGCGCGCGCCCACCGCAAGCTCCTCGCCGCCGCTCTGGAGCCCACCGGCCTGGTCAACTACCCCACCGAGTGGTGGCACTGGTCGTACGGCGACCGTTATTGGGCCATGTCCACGGGATTTGCCCACGCCCTCTACGGGCCCATCTGAGCAATCGTTTGCTCCAGGGGTTTTCCCCTGGGCGTGCGCCGGGCACAACCTTCAGTCGGAGGTTTGGACTCCCAGCGAGGTGTGGGTATGGTTCCGTTGATCGGGATCGAAGAGGAATACCTCGTAGTCGATCCCCGCACCCGCCACGTGGCTCCCCGAGCGGCCGATGTCCTGGCCGCGGCGACGGATGTGCTCGACGTGGTGCAAGAAATCACGCGTTTCCAGGTGGAGGCTCGCACGCCGCCCTCCGCCGACCTCAGCGAGCTCGGCTCGCAACTGCGTTCCGCGCGGCAGGAGGTGGCCTCCGCCGCCCGTTCGTGCGGACTGGCCGTCGTCGCGAGCGGCATCCCCGTGCTGGGGAACGTCATGCCGCCGCCGCTCGCCGACGACGATCGCTATCACCAAGGGAGGACGCTCTATCGCGCACTTCATGACGAGATCAGCATCTGCGCCCTGCACGTGCACGTGGACGTGCCCGACGAGGAGCACGCCGTCTACGTCGGCAACCACCTGCGTCCCTGGCTGCCCACGCTGATCGCGCTGGCCGCCAACTCGCCGTTCTTCGTGGGCCGCGACACCGGCTACGCGTCCTGGCGGGTGATCAGCTGGGGTCGCTGGCCGGTGTCCGGCGCGCCGCCGTACTTCCCGTCGTTCGGCGACTACGAGCTGGCGGTGCGGGCGCTCACGGACTCGGGCGTGCTGCTCGACGCCAAGACGGTCTACTGGGACGCCAGGCCGTCGTCCCGGCTGCCCACGGTCGAGATCAGGGTGGCCGACGTGCCGCTCGACGTGAGCGACAGTCTCACCCTGATCGGGCTCATCCGCGCGCTGGTGGTGACCGCGCTGGCCGCGGTGGAGCGGGGTGACCGTGGGCTGCCGATCCCGGCGGAGGTGCTGCGCGCCGCCTACTGGCGCGCGGCCCGCTACGGGCTGACGGGCGACAGCATGGACGTGCGGCACGGCGCACTCGTGCCCGCGCCGGTGATGGCGGGCCGCCTCCTGGAGCACGTACGCCCGGCGCTGGCGGAGGCCGGCGACCTGACGTTCGTCCAGGAGGGGCTGGACCGGCTGCTGCGCAAGGGCTCGGGAGCCATGCGCCAGCGCCGGGTGCACGCCAGGGGCCACGACCTGGCCGACGTGGTGGACGACCTCATCGAGGCCACCGTCGCGTAGCGATACCGCCTAACGCAAGGCAAGCGCCACGGCCACACCCAGGCCGAACGCGACAACGACGCCGCGCAGGACCTTGGCCGACATGAGTTTGGCCAGACGCGTGCCCAGGAACCCGCCGACCAGGCTGGCCGGCGCGATCACCGCCACGGCCTGCCACTGCACGGGACCGAACAGGGAGAACGCCACGACCGACACCGTGCTGATCACCAGCGCGAGCGTGGCCCGCACGGCGTTCACCCGATGCAGGTTGTCGTGCAGGAACATGCCGAGCACCGTCAGGAGCAGTACACCCATTCCACCGTTGAAGTAGGCGCCGTAACAGCCGCCCAGGAAGACCCCGGCGTACACCAGCTTGCTGGGCGGCCCGTCGGCCTCACCGCCGAAGAGCCTGCGCAGCCACGGCTGGGCCAGCAGCGCCAGGCTGGCGAAGGCCACCAGCCACGGCACCAGCGACTCGAACAGCCGGCCGGGCGTGAGCAGCAGCAACGCGCTGCCCACGCCCGCGCCCAGCACGGTCGTGATCGACAACGCTGTCGCCCGGCGCCGCTGGCCGCGCAGCTCGGCCCGGTAGCCGAGCACGCCGCCCAGGTAGCCGGGCCACAGCGCCACCGCGTTGGTCACGGACGCGGTCAGGCTCGGATAACCCAGCGCCAGCAGCGCGGGGAACGAGATGAGCGTCCCGCCGCCCGCCAGCGCGTTCACCACACCGGCCAGCAGACCGGCGCCCAGCATGAACAGGAGATCCGTCATCGGCCGACTGCGTAGCCCTGGGCGCCGCGCGGGTTGGCGGCGGCCTTGAGGAACTCGCCGTCACGGGCGACGGCGCTGAGCCTGCCGAGCGTCCACGAGCCCTGCACCTCGACCTCGTGCCCGCGCCGCCGCAGCTCCGCCGTCACGCCCGCGTCCACCCGGTCCTCGACGTGCAGCACGCCGGGACGGGAGCCGCGCGGGAAGAACGAGCTGGGGAAGTGCTCGGAGTGGAACATGGGGGCGTCGATGGCCTCCTGCAGGTTCAGCCCGCCGTGGACGACCGCGAGGAAGAAGTTCAGGCTCCACTGGTCCTGCTGGTCGCCGCCGGGGGTGCCGAACGCCAGCCACGGCCTGCCGTCCCTGAGCGCGAACGACGGCGTCAGCGTGGTGCGCGGACGCGTGCCGGGGCGCAGCGAGGCGGGCAGCCCGTCCTGGAGCCAGAACATCTGAGCCCTGGTGCCCAGGCAGAAGCCCAGCTCGGGGATGGTGGGGGAGCTCTGCAGCCAGCCGCCGCTGGGGGTGGCGGAGACCATGTTGCCGTACCGGTCCACGACGTCGAGGTGGCAGGTGTCACCCTTCACCGTGCCGTCACGGGCCACGGTCGGCTCGCCGACGCCCTGCGGGGAGCGCGCGCCGGAGATGCCGGGGGCGTCGCTCGCCGTGCCGGGCGCGGGGTAGTCGGGCAGCCTGGGCACGCGGCCGCCCGGGGCGCCGGGCCGCAGCTCGAAGCTGGCCTGCGCGCCTATGAGCTTGCGCCGCTCGGCGTTGTAGGCCTCGCTGAGCAGGTCGGACACGGGGACGTCGGTGTCGCCGTACCAGGCCTCGCGGTCGGCGAAGGCGAGCTTGGCGGCCTCCGTCACCGTGTGCACGTAGTCGGCGCCGAGGAACTCCATCCCGTCCAGGTCGAAGCCCTGCAGGAGCGCGAGCTGCTGCAGGAACACCGGCCCCTGCCCCCACGGCCGCGTCTTGTAGACGGTGTGGCCGCGGTAGTCGAAGGCGAGCGGCTCCTCGACCGAGGCCGACCACCGGGCCAGGTCGTCGCCGGTGAGCAGCCCGCCGTGCGCCTCGCCGCTGCTGTCCCGCCAGGCCGTCTTGGCGCAGAACTCGGCGATCGCCTCGGCCACGAACCCCTCGTACCAGGCGCGGCGGGCGGCGTCGAGCTGTCCTTCGCGGGTGCTCGACGCGGCCTCGGCCTCGGCGACCACCCGCCGGTAGGTGGCCGCCAGCACCGGGTTGGCCAGCTTCGACCCCGCCGCCGGGACCCGGCCGCCGGGCAGCCAGGTCGCCGCCGACGTCGGCCAGTCGTCGTTGAACAGTCCTTCGACCGACTCGATCGTGGCCGCGATGCGCTCCAGCACCGGCACCCCGTGCTCGGCGTAGTGGATCGCGGGGGCCAGCACGTCGGCCAGCGACCAGGTGCCCCAGCGCTCCAGCATGAGCATCCAGCCGCCGAACGCCCCCGGCACGGTGGCCGCCAGCAGCCCCGTGCCGGGCACGATGTCCAGGCCCAGCCCGGTGTAGCGCTCGATGGTGGCCGCGGCCGGCGCCACGCCCTGCCCGCACACCACGGACACCTTCTGCTCGTCCTCGCTCCACAGCAGGATCGGCACCTCGCCGCCGGGGCCGTTCAGGTGCGGCTCGGCGACCTGGAGCACGAACCCGGCGGCCACCGCCGCGTCGAAGGCGTTGCCGCCGCGTTCGAGCACGCCCATGCCGGTGGCCGAGGCCAGCCAGTGCGTGCTGGCGACCATGCCGAAGTCGCCCGTCAGCTCGGGCCTGGTGGTGAACAAGATCTCTCCTTCTAGTGATTGGCGGCCGCGTCGGGGACGTGGTCCGCCGTTACCAAGTGGCACGCGGCCGGATGGCCGTTCCCACGTGGGTCGGTCAAGGGCGGCTCCTCGGTACGGCAGGCGTCGTACGCCAGCGGGCACCGCGTGTGGAACCGGCACCCGGACGGCGGGTCGACCGGGCTGGGGACGTCCCCGCCGAGCACGATCCTGCGCCGCTCCCGCTGCCGGACCGGATCGGGCACCGGCGCCGCCGACAGCAGGGCCTGCGTGTACGGGTGCCGCGGCGCGGCGAAGATCTCGGCCGTCGGGCCGGACTCGACGATCTTGCCCAGGTACATGACGGCGATCCGGTCGGCGAGAAACTCCACCACCGACAGGTCGTGCGTGATGAACAGGCACGAGAACCCCATGTCCCGCTGCAGGTCCGTGATCAGGTTGAGCACCGACGCCTGCACCGACACGTCCAGCGCCGACACCGGCTCGTCCGCCACGACCAGCTTGGGCTCCAGGATCAGGGCCCTGGCCAGCCCGACCCGCTGCCGCTGCCCGCCGGACAGCTCGTGCGGGAACCGGGAACGCATCTCCTGCCGCAGCCCCACCTTCTCCAGCATGGCGGACACGCGTCCGGAGACCTCGCGCCGGTCGGCCACCTTGTGCCGCAGCAGCGGCTCGGCGACGATCTGCCCGATCGTGAAACGCGGGTTGAGCGAGGAGTAGGGGTCCTGGAAGACCATGTGGACGTCCCTGCGCAGCGGGCGCATGGCCCGGCGCGACAGATGGGTGATGTCGCGGCCGTCCAGCTCGATGGCCCCCGAGGTGGGCTCGGTCAGGCGCAGCACGCACTTGCCGACCGTGGACTTGCCGCTGCCCGACTCGCCGACCAGGCCGAGCACCTCGCCCTGGGCGAGCTCCAGCGACAGGCCGTCCACGGCGCGTACCTGGCCGTAGTGCTTGACCAGGTTGTCGATCCGCAGGATCACTGCTTGCCTCCCGGGTGGAAACAGGCCGCCAGATGGCCGTCCGCGTGCCGTTCGAGCGGGGGTCTGGCCGCGCGGCAGTCGTCCTGGGCACGCGGGCAGCGGGCCTGGAACGCGCACTCGTCGGGATCCGACAGCGGCGAGGGCACCATGCCGGGGATCTCGGCCAGGCGGCCGTCGACCGCCGCGGACGGGAGCGCGTTCATCAGGCCCAGCGTGTACGGGTGCCGCGGGTTCGCGAACAACTCGGCCACCGGGGCCTGCTCGACGGCGCGGCCGGCGTACATGACCACGGCCCGGTCGGCGATGTCGGCCACCACGCCCAGGTCGTGCGTGATGAGGATGATCGCCGTGCCGAGCCGGTCGCGCAGGTCGCGGAAGACGTCCAGCACGCCCGCCTGGATCGTCACGTCGAGCGCCGTGGTGGGCTCGTCGGCGATCAGCACACGGGGCGAGCAGGCCACCGCGATCGCGATCATCACGCGCTGGCGCATGCCGCCGGAGAGCTGGTGCGGGTACTCCTTCATGCGGCGCTGCGGCGCCGGGATGCCGACCAGCTCCAGCAGCTCGACGGCGCGGCTCCTGGCGGCCTGGCGCGAGAGGCGCTCGTGCCTGCGCAGCACCTCGATGATCTGGTAACCGACGCTGAACGACGGGTTCAGCGAGGTCATCGGCTCCTGGAAGACGACCGAGACGTCCTTGCCGCGTACGTGCCGCAGGTCCGCCTCGGGGAGCGTGGTGAGCTCGCGCCCGTCCAGCTTGACCGAGCCGGACAGCCGGGTCGTCTCGGGCGGCAGCAGCCTGGGCACCGACATCGCGGTGACCGACTTGCCGCAGCCGGACTCGCCGCACAGCGCCAGGATCTCGCCTTCGTCCAGCGTGAGCGAGATGTCCCTGACCGCCTGCACCAGGCCGTCCTCGGTGTCGAAGCCGACCCTCAGGTCGGTGATCTCCAGCAGGCTCATCGGCCGCTCCTCGGGTCCAGAACGTCCCGCAGCCCGTCGCCCAGCAGGTTGAAGCCGAGCGTGGCCAGCGCGATCATGATCCCGGGCCAGACGGCCAGCCAGGGGGCGTCGCTCAGATACTGCTGCGCGGTCGTCAGCATCACGCCCCACGAGGGCGTGGGCGGCTGCACGCCCAGCCCCAGGAACGACAGCGTGGCCTCGCCGATGATCGCCCCCGGGATCGCCACGGTGGCCTGCACGATGAGCGGGTTGAGGCAGTTCGGGAGCACGTAACGGAAGATGAGGTGCCCGTCGCCCGCGCCGTCGGCGACGGCCGCGGCCACGTAGTCCATCTCCCTGACCGCCAGCACCTCGCCACGGGTGATCCTGATGACGGCGGGAAGCTGCGAGAAGCCCAGCGCGAACACCACGCCCTTCAGCGAGGGCCCGATGATCGCCGCCAGGCCCACCGCGAACACCAGGAACGGGAACGCCAGCGTCACGTCCACCAGCCGCATCACGACCGGGTCGAGCCAGCGCCGGTAGAACCCGGCGACCAGGCCGATCGGGATGCCCACGACCATCGCCAGCAGCGTGGAGAGCACGCCGGCCTGCAACGACACCTGCGCGCCGTGCGCGATCCTGGCGAACGCGTCGCGGCCCAGGTCGTCGGTGCCCATCGGGTGCGCGCCCGACGGAGGCGCGAGCGTGGCCAGGTAGTCCTGCGTGGTGGGGTCGCCGGTCACCAGCGGCCCGATCAGCGCCAGCAGCACGAACGCGACCACCAGCACCAGCCCGGCCATCGGCATCGGGCGCCTCTTGAAACGCCGCCACAGCCTAGTCATTCGCGCCCCCCGACAGCCTGATCCGGGGGTTGAGGAACGCGTACACGATGTCGACCAGCAGGTTGACCAGCACGTACCCGATGACCGTGATCAGCACGACGGCCTGGATGACGGGGTAGTTCCTGGTCAGCACCGCGTCCACGGTCAGCTTGCCGAACCCGGGGATCACGAAGATCTGCTCGGTCACCACCGCGCCGCTGATCAGCGCGCCGAGCTGGAGGCCGAGCACCGTGACCACGGTCGTCAGGCTGTTGCGCAACGCGTGCGCGCCCACGACCTTGACCTCGGACAGGCCCTTCGACCTGGCGGTCCGGACGTAGTCGGCCGAGAGCGCGCCGAGCATGGCCGAGCGGGTCTGCCGCATGAGGATGGCGGCGAAGCCGGTGCCGAGCACGAGGGCGGGCAGGATCATGCGCTGGAGGTTCTGGCCGGGGTCCTGGGTGAAGGGGACGTACCCGGAGGCGGGCAGGACCCGCCAGGTGACCGCGAACAGCAGGATCCCGAGCAGGCCGAGCCAGAAGTGCGGCACCGACAGCCCGGCCAGGCCGAACCCGGTGGCCAGGTAGTCGGCGAGCCGGCCGCGCCGGACGGCCGCGACGATGCCCGCGCCCACCCCGACGACGATCGCGACCAGCATGGCCAGGGCCGACAGCTCCAGCGTCACCGGCAGCCGCTCGGCGATGATGTCGATCACCGGGAGCTGGTCCTGCGTGGAGCGGCCGAGGTTGCCGGTCAGGGTCTGGCCGACGTAGTCGAGGTACTGGGCGGGCAGCGGCTTGTCCAGGCCGAACTCGTGCCGGATGGCCTCGATCACCGCGGGCGAGGCCTCCTCGCCCGCCATGACCGTGGCCGGGTCCCCGGGCAGCGCCCTGATCCCGAGGAAGATCAGGACGCTGGCCAGGAACAGCACGATCACGGCCGATCCGCAGCGCCGGAGGATGAACCAGAGCATTACGCGGTGAACCCGGCGGTGACGAAGCGCGGCAGGCCGTCCTTGAAGTACTGGACGCCGGCCACGTTCTTGCTCATGCCCAGGTAGTACTTGTTGTGGTACAGGTACAGGACGCCTCTCACCTCGGCGGCCTTCTTCAGGGCGCCCGCGTAGAGCTCGGCCCGCTTGACCGGGTCCGACTCGGCGGCGGCCTGCTTGATCGGGTCGTCGATGCCCGGGTCGGACATGCCGCTGTAGTTGTTGCTGCCGCGGCTGGTGATGAGGTTCGTGAGGTTGCCGTCCGGGTCGACGCGGCCCGACCAGCCGTTCAGCAGGACGTCGAACTTGCCGGACTTGCCCTGCTCGAGCGTGCTGACGAACTCGGCGGTCTGCACGTTCACGTTGAAGCCCGCCTCCTTGGTCATCTGCTGGATGACCTGCGCGAGGCGCACGTTGGTGGCGTCGTTCGGGCTGGTGAGCGTGACCGGGATCGGCGTCTGCACGCCGGACGCCTGCACCAGTTGCTTGGCCTTGGCCAGGTCACGCGCCGGGCACTGCAGGTCCTTGGCGCGGTACGGGCTGTCCACCGGCACGGGGAAGCAGTCCACCTCGTGCAGGCCGTTGTAGACGGTCTTGTTGATCACGTCGCGGTCGAGGGCCAGCTCGAACGCCTCGCGCAGCTGCGGGCTCTTGGCCAGCGCCGTGTTCACCGTGCCGGGCTTCTCGGTGGAGCCGCCGGCGTTGCCGGTGTTGATCGTGATGCCGTAGTAGCCGAGGCCGCCACCGGACACGACCTTGAGGTTGGGGTCGCTCTGCACGCCCTTGACCGTGGTGGTGGCGAGGTTGTCGCCCACCTGGACGTCGCCGGACTTCAGGTTCGCGGCCCGTACGTTCGGGTCCACGATGATTTTGTATACGAGCTTGTCGAGCTTGACCTTGGCCGCGTCGTAGTAGTCGGGGGCCTTCTCCAGCACGATCTGGCTGCCGGACGTGCGGCTCGCGAACTTGAACGGCCCGACGCAGACCGGGCTCGCCCCGAAGTTGTCGTTGCCCGCGTCCAGGGCCTTGGGCGACATGATCATGCCGGCGCGGTCGGCGAGCTGCGCGGTCAGCGGCGTGAACGCCTGCGTCAGCGTGAGCTTGACCGTCGTGGGGTCGACCACGGTCACCTTGGACACCGCCGCCAGGTCGGCCTGGCGCGCGGACTTCTCCCAGGTGCGGTGCCGGTCCAGCGACTTCTTGACCGCCTCGGCGTCGAACGCCGTGCCGTCGTTGAACTTCACGCCCTCGCGCAGCTTGATCGTCACCTCCTTGCCGTCACCGGAGACCTCGGGCAAGGCACTGGCCAGCTGCGGGACCAGGCTCGACTGCGCGTCGATGTCGAAGAGCTTCTCGCACATGTTCGCGAACACCTCGCGACCCACCAGCGTGGTCGAGATGCTCGGGTCGAGCGCGTCGGGGTCGGCGCTGAGCGCCACGTTGAGCGTGCCGCCCGCCTTGACCGGCCGGTTGTCGGCCGAGGCGTCGGCTATGGAGGGAGGGGCTGCGGGGGTGCCGCTCGATCCGCCTCCGCCGCAAGCTGTCAGGGCAAGGGGGAGAACGGCGAGCGCCGCGACGAGCCTGGGGGACGGTCTCATGGGGCCTCCGTTGAAAGGTTTAGGAGACTGTATACAAGACCTCACATTTCACTGGTGTTTCCTGACCCTGTGTTGTTATCTGAGTGTTTTCTAATCGTTCGGGGGATTTGCCCTGCGGATCGCCGCCAGGAACGACCGCCTGGCCGCGGCCACGTGCGCGATGGCCCTGGCCTGCGCCTCGTCCTCGTCGCCCGCCGCGATGGCCTCGCACAGGCTCAGGTGCTCGGTCCAGGAGTGCGGCCCGCGGGCGGCGGCGGTCTGGCTGAAGACCCACTGCGCCCGCAGGAGCATGGGCTTCATCATCAGACTCAGGTACGAGTTGCCCGCCGCCTCACCCACGGCCAGGTGGAAGGCCGTGTTGAGATCGGCCACCTCCTCCAGCCGCCCGTTCTCCACGGCCTCCTTGGCCTGCTCCAGCACCTGCCGCAGCCGCTCGGCGGACTCGGGGGTGCGCTTGCGCGCGGCCAGCCGCGCCGCCAGGCCCTCGACCGCCATGCGCACGTCGAAGAGCTCCTCGCCCTCCGCCGCCGACAGCCGCGCGACAGTGGCGCCGAACCGGGGCACGACCTCGACGAACCCCTCGGTGGCCAGCACCCGGATGGACTCGCGCACGGGGTTGCGCGACACGCCGAGCAGCGCGGCCAGCCGGTCCTCGACCAGCCGCTCACCCTGGGCGAGCTCGCCGGAGAGTATGCGTCGCCGCAGCTCCTTGGTGACCTCGTCGCGCAAGGTCGGATGGGCCGCGCCCAGCGTTAAATCAGCCATGAGGCGACAATCGTATACAGCCCGGACCAACTCCCCCACCCAGCCCGCCCCACCCCCAACCCAACCCTCGTCCCCCACACCACCTCGACCTCCGCGCCTCCGGCTCCCACATCGCCAGCTGCGGGCCGGAGGCGATGCCCGCGACCCCGCGCCTCCGGCTCCTACACCGCCAGTCCCACACTTTCGGCCCCGCGGACTCCGCGCCTCCGGCTCCTGACTCCGCACCGCCGGCTCCCGCACTCTCGCCCCTTGGGGCTGCGCGCCTCCGGATCCCGCGCCTTCGGCCCGCGATCCCTCCGCCCTTCCGGCTCCTGTGCTCTTGACCCCTCGCCCCACCTCTCGGCCCTCGAGCCGTTCGGTGTCGCGTCGCAGGGGTTCAGGCGCGTAGGCGCAGCCCCCGGGGGGTGGGGTGGAAACCGGCCGCCTCCAGGGCCGCCGCCAGCGGCGACTCGACGATGGCCGTGCCGTCGGCCCGTTCCACGGTCAGCTTCCCGAGCGCCCCGTCCCGCACGGCCAGCGCGAGGGCGTCGACGGCGGGCTGCAGCCGGTCGTCGTCGGCGAACGACAGCAGCGTCTTGCCGCCCCGTTCGACGTAGAGCACCAGGTGCCCGTCCACGAGCACGACCAGCGAACCGGCCTTCCGGCCAGGCTTGTGCCCGAGTTCGCCGGGGTGCTGCGGCCAGGGGAGCGCCGCACCGTACGGGCTGGCCGGGTCGGCGGCGGCCAGCACCACGGCCCTCCGCCCGCCCCCAGAGCCGGACCCCACACCCCCAGCCCCGGAGCCGGACCCAAAACTCCCAACACCCGAGCCGGTCCCCGGGGCGAGCCCTGGACCGTCGGACGGCACGAGGCCGGGCGCCATGGCGCGCATCCGGTCGACCGCTCCCGGCAGGGCGAACTGCGCGCCCCCGAGGCCCTCGACGAAGTAGCCCCGGCGGCAGCGCCCGCTCTCCTCGTACGCCCGCAAGACCTGATATACGGGCGTAAATCCCCCAGGAAGTCGTTCCGACGTCACCGCGCCCCGCGTCACCACGCCGTGCCGTTCCAGCAGCACCTCGGCCTGGGCGTGCGCCCGCTGGGTGGTGTCGGCGGCGGGCGCGGGCAGCAGCCACCACCGGCCGCCCACCGTGGGAGGCCCGCTCCTGCTCGGCAGCACGGCCCGGCGCCGCCGCGTGGTGGCGGGCCGGTGCGCGGGACGGCCGGTGCCGAGCGTGGCCCGCAGCGGCGCCAGCGTGTCGCCGGAGATCCGCCCCGCCCACACCAGATCCCACACCGCCGCCGCCAGGGTGGCGTCGTCCAGGGACCCGAGCTGGTCGGAGATGCCGCGGAAGAACAGCGCGCCGCCCCCGCCCAGCAACTCCAGCACGCGCTCGTGCAGAGGGGTCATCGTGATCTCGGCGGGCTCGGGCAGCAGCAGCGGCGCGGTGTCGCCGTAGTAGAGCGACACCCATCCGTCGCCGCCGGGCAGCGAGCCCTGCCCCGCCCACATCACCTCGCCCGACGAGGTCAGCTCGTCGAGCAGCGCCGGATGGTAGCCGGGCACCCGCGCGGGCAGCACCAGCGTCTCCAGCGCGGACGCGGGCACGGCGGCCCCTTGGAGCTGTTCGATGGAGCGGACCAGCGCGTCCATGGCCCGGGCCGCCTCGCTCGCGCCCCGGCCGCCGGCCGCCCCCGCGGCCCCCGAGCCGGTGATGCCGTGCCAGGCGGGCAGGAAGCGGGCCAGGGTCTCCGGCGCGACCGGCTCGACCTCCTTGCGCAGCCGGGCCAGCGACCTGCGCCGCAGCATCCGCAGCACCCCGGCGTCGCACCACTCCTCGCCCCGTCCGCCGGGCCGGAACTCCCCGTTCACGACCCGCCCGGACGCGGCCAGCCGGCGCAACGCGTCCGTCACCACGGCCACGCCCAGCCCGAACCGGGCCGCGGCCGACCCCGCGTGGAAGGGCCCGCGGGTGCGGGCGTGCCGCGCCACCAGGTCGGCCAGCGGATCGGCGACCGGCTCCAGGAACGCGTGGGGCACCCCGACCGGCAGCGGCACGCCCAGCGCGTCACGCATGCGGGCCGCGTCCTCGATGGCCGCCCAGTGCTCCTCGCCGGCGATGCGTACGCGGATCGCGCGACGCGAGCGTTCGAGCTCCGCCAGCCAGGCCGGGTCGCCGCCGCGCACGCTCACGTCGGGCGCGAGCAGCGGCCCGTGGGAGCGCAGCAGGTCGGCGAGGTCCTCCAGGTCGCGCAGCGGCCGGTCGAGCCTGGCCAGCTCGCGCTCGGTGTCGGAGATCACGTCGGGGTCGAGCAGCTCGCGCAGGTCGGCCTGGCCCAGCAGCTCGGCCAGCAGCGTGGTGTCCAGCGCCAGCGCCTGGGCGCGCCGCTCGGCCAGGGGCGCGTCGCCCTCGTACATGAACGCGCCCACGTAATGGAACAGCAGCGACGCCGCGAACGGCGAGGCCTGCGAAGTCTCCACCTCCACCAGCCGCACCCTGCGGGCGGCGATGTCCCGCATGAGCTGGACGAGCCCAGGCACGTCGAAGACGTCCTGCAGGCACTCGCGCATGGTCTCCAGCACGATCGGGAACGAGGCGTACTGCGAGGCCACGCCCAGCAGGTGGGCGGCGCGCTGGCGCTGCTGCCACAGCGGGCTGCGCTTGCCCGGCGTGCGGCGCGGCAGCAGCAACGCCCGCCCCGCGCACTCCCTGAACCGGGAGGCGAACATGGCCGACCCGCCCAGCTCCTCCGTGACGATCTGCTCGATCTCCTCGGCATCGAACGCGGCCACGTCGGTCGGCGGCTCGGCCAGCGTGTCGGGGATGCGCAGCACGATGCCGTCGTCGGAGTGGACCGCCTGCACGTCGATGCCGTAGCGCTCGCGCAGGCGCCGGTTGATCGCCAGCGCCCACGGGGCGTGCACCCGCGCGCCGTAGGGGGAGTGGATGACCACGCGCCAGTCGCCGAGCTCGTCGTGGAAACGCTCGACGAGGAGGGTGCGGTCGTCGGGGACGTAGCCGGTGGCCTCGCGTTGTTCGTGGAGGTAGGACAGCAGGTTTCCGGAGGCGAACTCGTCGAGCCCCGCCTCCCGCATGCGCTCGGTCGAGCCGTTCTTGGCCTGCTCGCGCAGGAACTGCCCGATCGCCTTGCCCAGCTCGGCCGGGCGCCCGGGCGCGTCGCCGTGCCAGAACGGCAGCTTGCCCGGCTGGCCCGGCGCGGGCGAGACGAGCACCCGGTCGGTCGTGATGTCCTCGATCCGCCAGGACGTCGCACCCAGCACGAACACGTCGCCCACGCGCGACTCGTAGACCATCTCCTCGTCCAGCTCGCCCACCCGAGAGGCCTTCTCGCCCACCAGGAAGACGCCGAACAGGCCGCGGTCGGGGATCGTGCCGCCGTTGGTGACCGCCAGCCGCTGCGCGCCCGGACGACCCTGGAGGGTGCCGGTGACCCGGTCCCACACGATGCGCGGCCGCAGCTCGGCGAACTCCTCGCTCGGATAGCGCCCGGCCAGCATGTCGAGCGTGGCCTCCAGGGCGGTCCTGGGCAGCGTGGCATAGGGGGCGGCCCGCTTGACCACGGACTCCAGCTCGTCGACCGTCCACTCGTCGAGCGCGGTCATCGCCACGATCTGCTGCGCCAGCACGTCGAGCGGGTTACGCGGATAGCGCAACTCCTCGATCTGGCCGCTCTTCATCCGCTCGGCCACCACGGCCGTCTGCACCAGGTCACCCCGGTACTTCGGGAAGATCACACCCTTGGACACCGCGCCGACCTGGTGGCCCGCCCGGCCGATGCGCTGCAGCCCGCTGGCCACGCTCGGCGGCGCCTCCACGCACGCGACCAGGTCGACCGCGCCCATGTCGATGCCCAGCTCCAGGCTGGAGGTGGCGACCACGGCGGGCAGCCGGCCCGACTTGAGGGCCTCCTCGATCTGCGCCCGCTCCTCCTTGGAGACCGAGCCGTGGTGCGCGCGGACGATCTCGGTCACGACACCCTTGCTCGCCCCGGCCTGCGCCATCATGTCGGCGGGCATCCGCTGGGGCTTCTGCGATGATGGGGGTGTCTCCCAGATGGAGAGGTCGATGGCCTCGACCCCGCCGCCCTCCCGCTCGTACGCGAGCTCGTTGAGGCGGGTGCACAGCCGTTCGGCCAGCCGCCGCGAGTTGGCGAAGACGATCGTCGAACTGTGCGCCCCGATCAGGTCGAACAGCCGGTCCTCCACATGGGGCCAGATCGACCGGTTGCCCGGCTCGGGGGCGAACTCCTCCCGGCCCTCCGGCTGCGGCCGGCCCTCCATCTCCGTCATGTCCTCAACCGGGACGACGACCTCGACCTCGATCCGCTTCTCCGACGGCGGCTGCACGACCGTGGCCGGTCGCGTGCCGCCCAGGAACGCCGCCACCTCGCTCACCGGCCGCACCGTCGCCGACAGCCCGATCCGCTGCGCCGGCCTGTCGAGCAGCGCGTCGAGCCGCTCCAGGCTGAGCGCCAGATGAGCGCCGCGCTTGGTGGCCGCGACCGCGTGGACCTCGTCCACGATCACCGTCTCCACGCCCCGCAACGCCTCGCGCGCCTGGCTGGTGAGCAGCAGGAACAGCGACTCCGGCGTCGTGATCAGGATGTCGGACGGCTTGGCGGCGTAGCGCCTGCGGTCTTCCGAGGGGGTGTCGCCCGAGCGGATCGCCACCGAGATCTCCGGCACCGGCAGCCCGAGCCGGCGCGCCGTCTGCTTGAGCCCGGCCAGCGGCGCGCGCAGGTTGCGCTCGACGTCCACGGCCAGGGCCTTGAGCGGCGACACGTACAGCACCCGCGTCCCCTTCGGCGCGTCTTTGCGCACAGCGGCGCCCTTACGCGCGGCGGCGGCCTCGGACGCGGTGGGCCCGGCCTCGGGTGTGGCGGTGGGGCCGGTCTGCTCGAACGCCAGCCTGTCGAGCGACCACAGGAAGGCCGCCAGCGTCTTGCCCGACCCGGTGGGAGCGACGACCAGGGTGTTGTCGCCGCGCGAGATCGACTCCCACGCCCCCTCCTGGGCGGCCGTGGGAGCTTGGAAGGCCCCGGTGAACCATTGCCTGGTCACCTGGCTGAACTGGTCTAGCGAGCTCACCAGCACATATTGCCTCGCGCCACCGACAGAAAACGCATTTGGCTCCCCGGCGAGCGGTTGAGCGGGGGCCCTGGCGGACATACAGCGACCGTGACCATTGACTATGCGGCCATCGAAGCCCGCCGAGCGGAGATGAGACGGCGCCACGTCTTAGCGCACCGGCCATCGAGCAGCGCTCGGGGCCTGCACCACATGGCCCTGCTCTCGTCGGACGTGGAACGCACCATCAAGTTCTACCAGGAACTCCTGGAGTTCCCGCTCACGGAGATCATCGAGAACCGCGACTACAAGGGCTCGAACCACTTCTTCTTCGACATCGGCAACGGCAACCTGCTCGCGTTCTTCGACTTCCCCGGCCTCGACCTCGGGCCGTACCAGGAGGTGCTGGGCGGGCTGCACCACGTCGCGATCTCCGTCGACCCCGCCACCTGGGAGCGGTTGCGCGGGAAGCTGGAGATGGCCGGCGTGCCGCACCAGATAGAGAGCGGCGCCTCCATCTACTTCAAGGACCCCGATGGCGCCCGGCTGGAGCTGCTCGCCGACCATCTCGGTGAGATGTACGGCTCGCGTGTGCTGTGACCGCGGGTCTAGCGCCGCGACGCCCTGCGCGTACGCGGCTTGCCCGCACGGGGCTCCTGCCTGACGCCCGCGTGCCTTTCTGATCGCTCAGACTTCTCCTTCTGTACGGTGAGGCGCAGCGTGTGCAGTAATCGGCGGCGCCTGGCCCTGTGGGCCTTGGTCTCGGCTGTCTTCGGTGGCGAAGACTTGGGGGTCTTTGGCATGGGGATGTCCTACCCACCCCCCAGGCGATTCCATACTTGAATCCATGCGCCTGACCGAGTTCTGGAGACGGATGAACGCTCACTTCGGCGACACGTACGCCGAGTCGTGGGCCCGCGACTACGTGCTCGCGCCGTTGGGCGGGCGGACCGTCATACAGGCGCTCGCCGACGGGGAGAGCGCCAAGACCGTCTGGCGCGCGGTCTGCCAGGTGGAGGACGTCTCACCCAAGCTCCGCTAGCCTCGGCGGCGTCAGGGCTGTGACATGTCCAGGGCCTGCTGCAACGCGGCGGCCGTGAGCTCCAGCTCGTCCACGCTGCCCTGCCCTCCGGGCGACCACAGGAACGTCCATCCGTGGTGTGACGGGGTGGCGAAAATGATCGTCTGACGGCCCGTACGCGGGTGCCAGACCCACAGCACCGGATCGTCGTTGCCGACCATGCGACTGACCAGGCCATGATGGGGGAGCACCTCGGCGAGTGCCTCCAGATGGGTGCGCCGTTCCCTGGTGTAGCCCCTCGACACTCGCCGCCTCCAACCCTCGGCCCTGCAGTGAGTCTCCCCAGCTCACTGCCCGGACAACACATTGGCGGCCAACATCAGCGGGGTGTGTTCATGGGGATGCGCATGCGTCCGAAGTCGAACGTGAGCGCATACGGCTTGAAGAACTCGTGCGTGGGCAGCCCCCCCGATGCGGAAGCCGAAACCGTGCTCGAACCAGGAGGGGAGCGCGCCGGACAACCCGGGCACCCGGCGGCGGGTGACGGACCCGAGCGTCACCTCGTCCACGGTCACCGCGTGAAAGCCGTCGCCCGGGGGATCGGGACTCCGGCGCCCCCGGTGTCGACGAGGAACACCATCCGGTCCAGGCCGTTCACGGTGCCGTGGGACAGCAGGAAGTGGTCGCCCACGTACCACATGGGCACGCTGTGCTCCGGCCGTTCCTGCGTAGGACGAGCTTCTCGGCCGGATAGTCGATCGTGGACAGGAACCGCGACAGGACGCTCGTGCCGATCGCTCCCTGGGTGACCCGCCCGTCGGGCGCGGGGAGCCGGATCGTGTCCGGGATGGTGTGGACGGGCACGTTCTCGATGCGGAGGTCGCCCATAGCGAGCCGGTCCACGTGTCTCTGGTACGCCTTGTGGTCTCCGCCGAATGGTTCTGCCGGTCGTGTGGCCGTACATGGGGACGCGCAGGCGGTCGGCGTACTCCTGGTTGAGGGCGAACAACGCGCCCGTGTCGAGGAAGAACAGGGCAGGTGGAGCGCCGTTCACCGACGCGACGGCGATCAGGACACGTTCGCCCGGATGGCCACCGAGCTCATGGTCCACGCGACCCGCCGTCCCACCGTCCGTGACCAGCTCGTCGCGCTGTTGTTCCCCCCGGGGCACCCCGGCCGCCACCCTCTCGCGCCTCCCGGCAGCGGGCTGGGGGAGCTCCCGTACGAGCGGGCCGACGCGATACTGAAGTCGCTGGACATCGGCATGCGCCTGCTCACCCTTCTCGCTCCTGAGCAGCGCCCTCCGGAGCTGTTCAGGACGGCGCTCGGGCTCCTCACCGCCCCCCAGGTGTCCCGTGACAGCGAAGCTTGAGCGGTCAGGCCCCCGCCTGGCGTGACTCGCTCTTGACTCACGCCTTCGCGTCGCCATCGTCGATCGGCTCGCCTTCGGCGGTCGGCGCTTGGTCCCGTGGAACCTGCTCAGGCGTGACGGCGCAGGCCGTCGACGATGACGCGCAGGAGGTGATGGGCGCGGGCGTCCCACTCGGCGGGTTCCAGACGGGTCAGGTAGCCGATCAGCAGGATGATGTCGCGGGCGTCCACGTCGGGGCGGACGACGCCCTCGGCTTTGCCCGCGTCGAGGAGCGTGGTCAGCGTCTCGCCGATCGGGCCGAGGCTGTGCGCGGACAGATCCTGCCACACCCCCGCCTCGACAGCTGCGAACACCTCGCGCTTGACCTTCGCGTACTCGGCCACCCGGTCCAGCCAGCCGACCAGGGCGGGCAGCGGCTCGTGTTCGGCGAGCAGTTTCGGCGCGGCGGCCACGAGGTCGTCCACGTCCTTGCGATAGACCTCGGCGAGCAGGGCCTCCCGAGTCGGGAAGTGGCGGTAGAGGGTGCCCTGACCGACGCCCGCCCGCTTGGCGATCTCATTGAGCTTCACCTCGTTCGCGTTCACGATGACCTCTCGTGCGGCCTTGAGGATCCGTGCGCGGTTCTCGGTGGCGTCGGCTCGGCGGCGGGGGGCGTTCATCGGTCCTCTTCATGGCGAGTTGGATAAGCGGACACGTGTCCGGTACGGTGGAAGTCCTTAACCGGACACGTGTCCAGTTTACTGTGGAGGAAATCCCCATGTCAGCCATCAGGGGCAAGGCCGTGGCCATCACCGGGGCGAGCAGCGGGATAGGCGAGGCCACCGCGCGCCTGCTCGCCGAGCGGGGCGCCGCCGTCGTGCTCGGCGCGCGGCGGACGGAGCGGCTCGACAAGATCGCCCGTGAGATCCGCGACCGCGGCGGGCGCGCCGTCACCCGAGCCGTGGACGTCACCGCCCGCGAGGACCTCGAACAACTCGTCGGCCTGGCCGTGACGGAGTTCGGGCAGCTCGACGTGTTGGTCGGCAACGCCGGCATCAGCAAGATCGGCCCCGTGGCCGACCTTGACGTGGCCGGCTGGTCGGCGATGATCGACGTCAACCTACGCGGCGTGCTGCACGGCATCGCCGCCGCGCTGCCGGTGTTCCGCGAGCAGGGACAGGGCCACCTCGTGACCACCGTGTCGACGGCCGGGCTGAAGATCACACCCACGATGGCGGTCTACGCCGCGACCAAGAACGCCGTACGCACCCTTCTGGAAGGGCTGCGGCAGGAGTCGACCGACGGCGTGTTGCGGACGACGGCGGTCTCGCCGGGCTACGTGCGTACGGAACTCGCCGGCTCTATCGACAACCCCGAGGTCCGCGAGGAGATCCGCCGCAACATGAACCAGTACGCCATCGCGCCGGAAGCCGTCGCCCGCGCTGTCGCCTTCGCCATCGAACAGCCCCGTGATGTGGAGATCGGCGAGATCGTCATCCGCCCGACGACCCAGAACTGAGCCGGCCGCCCGCGATCAGGGCGATGTCCTCCAGCAGGCGGCCAGGTGTCGTGGTCGACCCAAACGCCGCGCAGGCTCGCCTCCCACGCGCCCGCGATGTCCGCGAGAAGGTTGGCGCCCATCTTCCAGCCGCCCTCGTCCACGCCGGCCCCGCACCGCCGGCCCCGCACCGCCGGGCCCGCACCGCCGGGCCACGATGACGAACAGCTCCGCCGCAGGCTTGCGCACCCCTCGGCCCCCGAGATCAACCTTCGACGGCACGAAACCAGTGTTCATCAACCTTCGGTGACAACGACCAGCCTTCAGTGACACGGGACGCCAGGGCGGGTGATTGACGGCGACCTGCGTGTTCCTGCTGTGATCGAACAGCCGTTCGGCTACGATGGGTTTCGCCCGAGCCACGTCTTCCCCGGCAGTCGCATGAAAAATGTCGGTGGCAGGCCGTAGCTTTCACTCGACTGATCGGACCACGACCCTCCAGGGGGAGTTCCCATGGCAATCAACGACCGCGAGAAGGCCCTCGAGACCGCGCTCGCTCAGATCGAGCGACAGTTCGGCAAGGGCTCCGTCATGCGCCTGGGCGATGACGCCCGAGCTCCCATCGAGGTGATCCCCACCGGGTCGATCTCCCTTGACGTGGCCCTCGGCATCGGCGGCCTGCCGCGCGGCCGCATCGTCGAGATCTACGGCCCCGAGTCCTCCGGTAAGACCACGATCGCCCTGCACGCGGTGGCCAACGCCCAGCGTGCCGGCGGCATCGCGGCGTTCATCGACGCCGAGCACGCCCTCGACCCCGAATACGCCAAGAAGCTGGGGGTCGACACCGACGCCCTGCTGGTCTCCCAGCCCGACACCGGTGAGCAGGCGCTGGAGATCGCCGACATGCTGATCAGGTCCGGCGCCGTCGACATCATCGTCATCGACTCGGTGGCCGCGCTGGTGCCCAAGGCCGAGATCGAGGGCGAGATGGGCGACAGCCACGTCGGCCTCCAGGCCCGCCTCATGTCCCAGGCCCTGCGCAAGGTCGCCGGCGCGCTCAACAGCACGGGCACCACCGCCATCTTCATCAACCAGCTCCGCGAGAAGATCGGCGTCATGTTCGGCAGCCCCGAGACCACGACCGGTGGTAAGGCGCTCAAGTTCTACGCCTCGGTCCGGATGGACATCCGCCGCATCGAGACCCTCAAGGACGGCACGGAGGCGGTCGGCAACCGCACCAGGATCAAGGTCGTGAAGAACAAGATGGCCCCGCCCTTCCGCGTGGCCGACTTCGACATCCTCTACGGCGTGGGCATCTCCCGTGAGGGCGGCCTCATCGACATGGGTGTGGAGCACGGCTTCGTCCGCAAGTCCGGCGCCTGGTACACGTACGAGGGCGACCAGCTCGGCCAGGGCAAGGAGAACGCCCGCAACTTCCTGAAGAACCACCCCGACATGGCCAACGAGATCGAGAAGAAGATCAAGGACAAGCTGGGCGTGGGCCCCCGCCTCGACGCCCCGGCCGAAGCCGCCGCGGCCCCTGCCCCTGCCCCGGCCGCCGCTCCTTCCGGCCGTGGCTCGAAGTCCACCCCGAAGCCGGGTGACGTCTGATCGTCCACCCCATGAGCGATCGTGCCCCCTCCCATGAGTAACCCGAACCGGCCACCGGCGCCCCAATCCGGGGGCGCCCGGCCCGTCCCTTCCCCCTCCCGGGGCCGCGACCTGGCCCGCTCGGCCGCGGACGGCTGGCCATCGGTCGACGAGTGGCGTGAGCACCGCACCCGCCAACGCGCCTCGGCCGAGAGCGAGGCCGCGGCAGACCAGGAAGGGCACCCCAACAGCCCCACCGCCACAGACGAACAGCCCGACGAGCACACGGCTACTGACGGGCAGGGCGTTGTGCATGCCGCCACGGGCGAGCCGGATGATGTCCGTGCCGCCATGGGCGGACAGGACGGCGTCCACACCGACGATCACGTGACCACCGGCATCCGGGAGGCCACAGGCCACCTCTACCGGGAACGCACCGGCAGACACCCCTTCTTCGGGGACGACACCGACGATCAGGACGGACCCCGCTTCATCCCCGGGGCCCAAGCCCGATCAGCCGACCAGTACGAATCCCGGACAACCGCCGACTCCCAAGCCGGCGCGGATGATCAGCACGCATCCCAGATCGCTGCCGAGGGCCAGGCCGTCGCAGACGATCAGCACGATATGCGCACCGATACCCAGGCCAGCCCAGACGCTGAGGCTGCCGGACACCCTGGCGACAGTGGCTCCGCTGATGCTGACCCGAGTCCTGCCGGCGCCGACCGGGGAGACCCGGACGGCGAATGGGCCACCACCAAGGGATGGCGTACCACCGAGGAGGCCGCGCCTGCCGAGCCTGCCAACCGGGGGGACGGTGGGTGGCACTCCGAGGTGCTCGCGGGGAGCAGCTGGTTCTCGGCCGAACCGTCGGACGACGGCGAGACCGGGAGGAAACGATCGAGCAGAGGGCGGCGATCCGCCCGCTCCAACGGACGGGCCGGGCGAAATACCCGCGGGCGCGGCTGGCCATCCGAGGAACTGGACGCCGAAGGCCCTGCCGAAAGCCGACAGGACAGTGAGCCCTCCACCACCGAAGCTGCGCAGCGTGGCCACCACTTCACCGGAGCGCCAGACGACGGCGGCGGTTTCGCCGGGGCCAGGTGGGATGACGGGAGCCCCGCCGGAGCGGCACGCGATGGCGCTGACGCGGCCGGATTGAAGCGTGACAGCGAGGACCGTGCCGGACAGGACGGCGGCTTCGCTGGAAGCGCGCGAGGCGGTGACGGGTTTGCTGGGGCCTGGCCTGATGACGAGCGTCCTGGCGGAGCTGGGCGCAGTGGCGGGGGCTTTGCCGGGACGGGGCATGGTGATGGGCGTTCTGGCAGATCCAGGCGGCGTGGCAAGGGCTTCGCTGGGGCCGAGCGTGATGGCGGGGGCGGGCAGGGTGATGGGAGCTCTGCCGGATCCGGGCGGAGAGGTGGAAGGTCTCGCGGGTCTGGGCTGAGTGGTGAGGGCTTCGGCGGGGGCGGACAGGACGCTGATCCGGAGTCGGTGGCGCGGGCTATTTGTCTTCGTTTGCTCACCATGGCGCCCAAGACGCGGGCCCAGCTCGCCGAGGCGCTCCGGAAACGTGACGTGCCCGACGAAGCCGCCGAAGCGGTCCTCAGTCGCTTCTCCGAGCTGGGGCTGATCAACGACGAGGCGTTCGCTGCGGCTTGGGTCGACTCGCGGCACCACGGCCGAGGGCTGGCCAAGCGTGCCTTGGCCGCTGAGCTACGTCATCGCGGTGTGGACACCGACACGGTCAAGGAGGCAGTCGAGCGGCTGGATCCCGACCAGGAGGCGGAGACGGCGCGGCGGCTGGTGGAGCGCAAGCTCGCGTCCACTCGGTCGCTCGACCCGCAGACCCGCACGCGGCGGCTGGCGGGCATGCTGGCACGCAAGGGGTACGCCTCAGGGCTGGCTTTCCGCGTCATCCGCGAGGCGCTTGAGCAGGAGGGGATCGAGATGGATGAGGACTTCCCGTAACATCTCCTGCTCCACGGCTCGCCCCGGATACACGGCTCTCCCGGGTTTTTCGGGCTCTCGGGCTTCTCCGCGCCCGGGGTTCCGTGGGGTCCCCGAGTCCTGGGGCTCGGTCTGTTCTGCGGGTTCCCCGGCTTCACGGCTGCCTCGTTTTGGGTTCTCTGCGGCTTGCCTGGCGCGCTGCGGTTCCACGACTCTCTCCGGGCTTCCGTGGGTCCTCGTGTTCCGTGGCTTGTCCCGGTTTGGGGTTCGTCTCGTTCTGAGGCTGGTCCGTTTTGGGGATCTTCGGGTGGCGGCTTTTGGTGGATTGCTCGGTCTGCATGTGCTCTTGCATCTGCATCTGCCAGTGCGGCAGAGATTGCGGGTGCATAAGCATGTGCGGGTGCTCTTGCACTCGCACATGCTTCCTTGCCCATGCGCGTCCCCTGTCTTGCCTGTAGGTGTCGGTAGAGATGCAGGCCCGTAAGACACGCTTGATGACGCGTTTGCTTGCTCGTGACCTGTTCGACGCATAACCTCGACGGCAGTGAGGAGTTACTCCGCGCAGCGCGGATTGCCATACCGGTGAACGACGGACGAACGAGGCTGGTTGATCTAGGCGGGCGAGGTGTCGGCTTTACGAGTCGACGCCCGGTCAGCCTTGGCTGTATATCGATCCAGACGCCGACCGGGCTATTCGTGGCGCGCTTGTGACCCCTCCCGTTTGTGGCCGCGTTATGAGGTGTTGACGACGCGAGGAGGGCGGGGCGCACATGGGGCCGCTTGTCGTAGTGCTGATGGTGGCGGTGCTCGTGCTCGCGTTCGGGATGATCGTCGCGCTTCTCGTCGTCATTAGGCGCACCTCGAGCAGTCTGCCACGCGCTTCCAAAACCAGTCCCGAGCAGCAGCAAGTCGTACACGAGGAGCTTGAGCAGGCGCGCGAGGAGGCGCAGGAGATCCGGCACAAGGCCGAGACCGACGCCCAGGAGATTCTGCGCAGGTCGGAGGCCGCGGCCGAGAGCGCCGCGCAGATGCGGCGGGAGGTCGAGGAGGAGAGCCGGATACTCAAGTCCGAGCTCAAGGAGCTGCGCGCCGACCTGGAGCGCCGGGAGTCCCGGCTGGCCGAGCGGGAGCAGCGGCTGGACGAGGAGGCCAGGCGGCAGTCCGAGCGCGACAGGAAGCTGGGCGAGACCGAGGTCGAGCTGGCCGACCGGCGCGAGGAACTGCTCCAGGTCGAGGGGGAACGGCGGGCCATCCTCGAACGGGTCTCCGGGCTGACCGGCGACCAGGCCAAGGCCGAGCTGGTCAAGGAGATCGAGAACCAGGCCAAGCGCGAGGCCGCGCTGATCGTCCGGGAGATCGAGAGCGATGCCCGCAAGGAGGGCGAGAAGCGGGCCACCAAGATCGTTACGCTGGCCGTGCAGCGGGTGGCGGCGGAGCAGACGGCGGAGTCGGTCGTCAGCGTGCTGCATCTGCCCGGAGACGAGATGAAGGGCCGGATCATCGGGCGCGAGGGGCGGAACATCCGGGCCTTCGAGTCCACGACCGGCGTGAATCTCATCATCGACGACACCCCTGAGGCCGTGCTGCTGTCGTGTTTCGATCCCGTGCGCCGGGAGACGGCCCGGCTGACGCTGGAGAAGCTCGTGCTGGACGGGCGCATCCACCCCCAGCGCATCGAGGAGGCGCACGATCGCAGCCGCCAGGAGGTGCAGGATCTGTGCGCGCGGGCCGGCGAGGACGCCCTGGTCGAGCTGGGGATCACCGACATGCATCCCGAGCTGACGCTGCTGCTCGGGCAGCTCAGGTATCGGACGTCGTACGGGCAGAACGTGCTCAAGCACCTGATCGAGTCCGCGCACATCGCCGGGATCATGGCCGCCGAGCTGAGGATGAACCAGCCGCTGATGAAGCGCTGCGCGCTCCTCCACGACATCGGCAAGGCGCTCACGCACGAGGTCGAGGGCAGCCACGCGCTGATCGGGGCGGAGATCGCCCGCAGGTACGGCGAGGAGGAGGACGTGGTGCACGCCATCGAGGCGCACCACAACGAGGTCGAGGTGCGCACCGTCGAAGCGGTTCTCACGCAGGCCGCCGACGCGATCAGCGGCAGCCGTCCCGGCGCCCGCCGCGAGTCCCTGGAGGCGTACGTCAAGCGGCTGGAGCGGCTGGAGGAGATCGCGCAGTCGTACGACGGCGTGGAGAAGGTCTTCGCCATGCAGGCCGGGCGGGAGATCCGGGTCATGGTCAAGCCGGATGCGATCGATGACATCCAGGCGCAGGTGATCGCCCGTGATGTGGCCAAGCAGGTGGAGGAGGAGCTGACGTATCCGGGGCAGATCCGCATCACCGTGGTGAGGGAGTCCCGGGCCACCGAGTTCGCGAGGTAGGTCTCGGCGCCGGTCTGGAAAACCGCGGTGGGGGGAACACCGCGGTGGGGGGAACACCGCGGTGAGGGGAACACCGCGGTGAGGGGAACACCGCGGTGAGGGGAACACCGCGGTGAGGGAACACCGCGGTGAGTGTGGTGGTTGGTCGGCGTTCGTGGGTGTGGCGGTGCTCGATCGTCCATGTGGGGATGCCGGGTGTGGTGGTGTCCGGGGAGGGCCGGGGCCGGGTTCGCGCTGATCGGCCGGCGTTCGCGGAGGGCCGGCGGGCGTGGCGGTGCCTGAGGGAGGCTGAGGCGCCGGAGCACGCCCGCCGGAGTCCACCCCGGGACGAGCGTCAGGCAAGGCGGATGCGGGGGTCGAGGAGCCCGTACGCCACATCCACCAGCAAGTTCGCCACCACCACCGCGGTCGTCGCCAGCGTGACCACGCCCATGATCACGGGCAGGTCCCCGCTGACGAACGCCTGCACCACCGCCTGCCCCACGCCGCCCAGGCCGAAGACCGACTCCGTCACCACCACCCCGCCGATCAGCGTGCCCACGTCCACCCCGAGCTGCGTCACCACCGGCGTGAGCGCCGCCCGCAGGCCGTGCCGGTAGATCACGCGCCGCTCGGGCACTCCCTTGGCCCGGGCCGTGCGGATGTAGTCCTCGCCGAGCACGTCCAGCATGGAGCCGCGGGTGAGCCGGGCGTACGACGCCGCCTGGACCGTGGCCAGCGTGATCCACGGCAGGATCAGGTGGCGGGCCCATTCGGCGGGGTTCTGCGAGAACGGCACGTACGAGTCGGGCGGCAGGATGGGCACCCCAGCCATGGTGAGCTGGAAGAACAGGAAGTACAGCAGCAGCAGGCCCACCACGAAGGTCGGCATGGAGACCCCGGCCAGCGCCAGCAGCGTCAGGCCGCGATCCACCAGCGACCGGGCCCGGGTGGCGCTGAGCACCCCCGCGCCGACGCCGAGCGTGAACCACAGCACCGCGCCCCCCAGCACCAGCGAGAACGTCGGCGGGAAGTCGGCGGCCAGCAGCTTGCCGACCGATTCGCCGGAGAAGTACGACTGGCCGAGGTCGCCGTGGAGCAGCCTGCCCAGGTAGTCGAGATACTGGACGAGGGTGGGCCGGTCGAGGCCGAGGTTGTGCCGGATCAGCTCCACCTGCTCGGGAGTGGCCTGCCGCCCGGCCAGCGTCCTGGCGGGATCGCTCGGCGCGACGAAGAACAGCAGGAACGTCCCGAGGGTGACCAGCCAGAGCACGAGCAGGCCGAGCAGGGCCCGGCGCAACAGGAACGCGCGCAGCATCACGCCCCCTTACGGGTACGTCGGCGGCGGCTGAACAGACGCTCCATCCGCGGATCGAGCGCGTCCCTGATCCCGTCGCCCACCAGGTTGAACGCGAGCGTGGTGACCAGCAGCGTGGCGGCCGGGAACCCCAGGTACCAGTACGCCACCCGGTAGAACCCCTGCGCCTCGCTCAGCAGGTTCCCCCACGACGGGGTGGGCGGGACGATGCCCAGCCCCAGGTACGACAGCGTCGACTCGAACACGATGGCCGCCGGCACCAGCAGCGTGGTCAGCACGATGACGGGAGCGAGCAGGTTCGGCAGGATGTCCACGAACATGATCCGGAAGTCGCCCGCTCCCATGGACCGGGCCGCGTCGACGTACTCGCGCTCCTTCACCGACAACGTCTGCCCGCGCACCACGCGGGCGATGGCCGCCCACGAGTAGAAGGCGATCACCCCGATCGTGGCGGACAGCGAGGGCCCGGCGATGGACACCACCGCGATCGCGAAGATCAGGTACGGGAACGACAGCACCACGTCCATGAGCCGCGACAGCACGGTGTCCACGACGCCGCCGTAATATCCGGCCAGCAGCCCGACGACCACCCCGACCAACGCCGCCAGGCCGGTGGCGACCACGCCGACGAGCAGCGAGACCCGGGCCCCGTACAGGACCCTGATGAACAGGTCGCGCCCGAGCCGGTCGGTGCCGAACCAGAACTCCCCGTTCGGAGGCACGGGCAGCCCCTGGGCCGTGATGCCGGTGTCGCGGAACTGGTCGTCGGGGCCGTGGCCGTTCCAGGCGGCGATGAGCGGCGCGGCCAGCGCCAGCGCGCACAGGAGGATGACGACGAGGCCGGACACCATGGCGACCCGGTCGGTCCTGATCCGGCGCCAGGCGAGCTGCCAGGGCCCGCGCCCGGCTATCCCCTGGGAGGTGACGGCGCCGGGTCTGATCTCGGTCAGTGTCATACGACCACCTCAATGGGGAAGTGGCAAGCCGCCGACCCTTCGAGCTGGGGCTCCACGGACGAGCAGACCTCCTGGGCCCGCGGGCAGCGCGGATGGAACCGGCACCCGGACGGCGGATCGATCGGCGAGGGCACGTCCCCGGTCAGCACGATCCGCTGCCGCCGCTCCGCCTCGTCCGGGTCGGCCACCGCCGTGGCCGACAGCAGCGCGTTCGTGTACGGGTGCCGCGGCCGGTCGTACACCACCTCCGCGTCCCCCACCTCGACCACCTTGCCCAGGTACATGACCGCGATCCGGTCGCTGATGTGCCGCACCACGGACAGGTCGTGGGCGATGAACAGGTACGTCAGCCCGAACTCGGCCTGCAGATCCTTCAGCAGGTTGAGGATCTGCGCCTGGATGGACACGTCGAGCGCCGACACCGGCTCGTCGCAGATGATCAGCCGGGGCCGCAGCGCGAGTGCCCTGGCCACCCCGATCCGCTGCCGCTGCCCGCCGGAGAACTCCGCGGGGAACCGGTTGTAGTGCTCCGGATTGAGCCCGACCCGTTCCATCAGCTCCTGCACGGTCCGGCGGAGCTGCTCGCCGCTCATGACCCGGTGGATCACGAGCGGGTCGGCGATGATCGACCCGACCCGCCGGCGCGGGTTCAGCGAGCCGTACGGGTCCTGGAAGATGACCTGGATGTCGCGGCGGTAGGGCCGCATGCGCTTCCTGGGCAGGTTCGTGATGTCCGCGCCGTCGAACCGCACGCTGCCGGAGGTGACCGGATGCAGCCCCGCGATGCAGCGCGCGAGCGTGGACTTGCCGCAGCCGGTCTCGCCGACCAGGCCCAGCGTCTCGCCGGGGGCCAGCGCGAAGCTGACCCCGTCGACCGCCTTGACCTGCCCGACCACGTGCTTGACCAGCGCGCCCGTGGTGATGGGGTAGTGCTTGACCAGGTTCGAGACTTCGAGCAGCATCACGACTCCTTCGCCTTGAGCCGCAGCGCGTCGGCCGCCGCGCCCAGCCCGACCGCCTCGTGTGGCAGCCAACAAGCTGAGGCGTGACTGCCCTCACCTGTGACCGTGGCCAGGGGCGGCCGCTCGGCCGAGCAGACCGGCATCGCGTACGGGCAGCGCGGGTGGAACGCGCACCCGGACGGCAGCGCGATCAGGCTCGGCGGCGAGCCGGGGATGGGCCGCAGCCGCCCGTCCCGGTCCCCGCTGCTGCCGGGAATCGACTCCAGCAGGCCCTTGGTGTACGGGTGGTGCGGCCGGTAGTAGAGCGTGCGCCGGTCGGCCCGCTCCACGGCGAGCCCGGCGTACATGACCAGCACCTCGTCGGCCATGCCCGCCACCACGCCGAGGTCGTGCGTGATGAGGATGAGCGCGATCCCGAACTCCGCCTGCACCCGCGTGATGAGCTCCAGGATCTGCGCCTGCACGGTCGCGTCGAGCGCCGTGGTCGGCTCGTCGGCCACGATCAGCTTCGGGTTGAGCGCGAGCGACATCGCGATCATCGCCCGCTGCCGCATGCCGCCGGAGAACTGGTGGGGGTAGTCGTCCACCCGGCGATCCGGCCGGGGGATGCCGACCAGGCCGAGCAGCTCGACCGCCCGCCTCCTGGCCTCGGCGCGGGAGGTGTCCGGCCGGTGCACCCTGATCAGCTCCTCGATCTGCCAGCCGACCTTGTAGAGCGGGTGCAGGCTGGTCAGCGGGTCCTGGAAGATCACGCTGATCTCGGCGCCGCGGATGTGGCGCAGCCGCTCGCCGTCGAGTTCGAGCAGGTCGACGCCGTCGAACACGGCGCTGCCCGAGATGTCGGCCCCGGGGGTGAGCCCCAGGATGGCCTGGGTGCTCACCGTCTTGCCGCTGCCGGACTCGCCGACGATCGCCAGCGTGCGGCCGCGTTCGATGCGGAACGACAGCCCCCGCACGGCCTGCACCACGCCGTCGGACGTGGGGAAGGCCACGCGGAGGTCCGTCACCTCGAGCAGGCTCATCACGGGTTGTTGGGGTCGAGCCAGAGGTTGGTGAAGTCGTAGAGCTGGAACGCCGGCAGGTACAGGGCGTTCTGCACGCGCTTGCTCTTGTAGATCGGCGTGTTCTGGTTGTTGAGCGGCACGATCACCGCGTCGCCCATCACCGTCGTGTCGACCTGGTGCCACAGCGCGGCCGACTTCGTCTGGTCCTGCTCGGCCAGCGCCTGCTTGATCAGCGAGTCCACCTTGGGGTTGCTGTAACAGCCGTAGTTGCTGGTGCCGGGGTTGCAGTTGGTCTCGAACAGCGGCTGGACGACCGCGCGGCCGTTGTTGCCGTACCAGTCGGGGACCCAGCCGGGCGCCGAGATGTCCCACTTGCTGGCCTTGGCGATGGACGTGTTCTGCAGGAAGGCGCCATAGTAGTCACCCTGCCGGACCGGCAGCCCCTTCACCGTGATCCCGCACTTCTGCAGGTCCGCCGAGTACGACTGGAAGTTGGCCGGGTGGTTGCCCGCGTTGCGGAAGGCGCCGATGAGGGTCAGCCCGTTCGGGTAGCCGGCCTCGGTGAGCAGCTGCTTGCACTTGGCCGGGTCGCCCGCGTCACCCGGGCTCGGGTACGGGTTGTACTCCTGGTATCCGATGTTGCCCGGCGGGATCGCGGTGTGCAGCGGCGTGGCCACGTCCGCGCCGCCGTAGACCTTGGCGATGGCGACCTTGCTGACCGCGTACTCGATGGCCTGGCGGACCTTGAGCTTGCCCATGGCGCCGCCGGCGTTCTTGCTCTGCAGGTTGAAGACGATGTACGGGTTGCTCACCGCACCCGGGAAGATCGTGAAGTTGGGGTCGCCGGAGCTCTTGAGCCGCGGGATCTGCGCGGTCGGCACCGGCAGGTCCCACGACAGGTCGGCGCTGCCGGCCTCGAGCTGCTGCTGCACCGCGTCCGGCTCGTTGACGCCCATCTTGACCTCGATGGCGTTCACGTACTGGTGCCTGATCGGGTCCGAATCCTGCTTCCAGGCCGGGTTCCGCTCCAGCCTGATCGACTTGGTGGCCACGTACTGGGTGATCCGGTACGGGCCGTCGGAGATCGTGTGCTGGCGGAACGTGGCGTCGTCCGGCACGTACTGGTCGTACTCCTTGGGCGCGGCCACGGAGAAGTTCAGCGACAGGATGTTGAGGAAGTCGCTGGCGGCCTGGGTCAGCGTGAACACCAGCGTCTTGTCGTCCTTGGCCTGGACACCCGCGATCTCGTGGGAGTTCTGGAAGTCGGCCAGCGCCGCGGCGGTGGGCTTGGCCTTGGTGAACGCCTTGGCGTACGCGTCGCAGTACGCCTTCATGCCCTTGATCGTGCTCGTGTAGTAGCCGGGCGCGCCGGAGCCCGCCACCGGGTTGCAGATGCGCTTGAAGCCGCGGACGAAGTCACCCGCCGTCACGTCGCGTGGCGGCTGCGTGTCCCACTGCACGCCGTCACGGAGCTTGATCGTGTACGTGAGCCCGTCGGCGCTCAGGCCGCCGTTGCCCGTCGTGGGCAGCTCGGAGGCGACGTCGGGGACGAGCGCGAAGCCCTTGGTGGTGTCGGACCCCTTCGCCACCCCGTTGAGCGCGAAGAGCCCGCGGGCGTACGTGCGCAGGATCCCGTTGGTGACCGTGTAGTACGAGCTGGTGGGGTCGAGGTGATCGACGTCCCCGCCGCCCACGAGCCTGAGCGTGCCCCCGGAAACCGGCTGGCCGGGGGCGGAGGAGGTGGGCGGGGCGGAATTCCTGGCTCCGGTGTCTGTCTGGCAGGCGGTGGCGAACAAAGTTGCGAAGACCGCCACGGCAATGCTGAAATGGCGCATGCTGGCCATCTGGCCTCCCTCGTGCCGAGATGCGGGGCGTGCATGGCTGGCCGTGTGGGGCGTGCGCCGTGGCCGCGGAGCACGTCCCACTTTGCATGGTCACGCCGGAGGAAGCGCAGGAGAAAAGCCGGTTATACAACCGATGATGATTAGCGACTGGCAAGTAATATCGATTTGGTGCGAATTCTGTTAAAGAATTACGACATTAGCTAAAAAGCTGCTGGTAGAAGGCCAACTCGGCGGCCAGCGCGGTCACCCGCGTCTCCGTGCGGCGGAAGCCGTGCGACTCGCCCTCGAACGCCAGATACGTGCACGGCACGCCCCGCTCCGACAGCGCGTCCGCGAACGCCGCCGACTGCTCGGGCGGCACCACGGGATCGTCGAGCCCCTGCAGGAGCAGCATGGGGCAGCTCACGCCGTTGACGAGGGCGAGCGGCTCCCTGGAGGCGTACACCTGCGGGTCCTCCGGCCCCACCAGCCACTCCACGTATCGGGACTCGAAGTCGTGGGTGTGCGCCGCGAGGGGCGCGAGCGCGCTGACGCCGAAGTACGACACCCCGCCGGCGAACACGTCGGACCGGCAGCAGGCCGCCATCACGGTCCACCCGCCCGCGCTGCCGCCACGCACCGCGATCCTGCGGGGGTCGGCGAGCCCTTCCGCGGCCAGCCACCGGGCGGCGGCGATCGTGTCGGCCACGTCCACCAGCCCCCACTGCCCCTTCAGCCGCTCGCGGTAGGCCCTGCCGTAGCCGGTCGAGCCGCCGTAGTTGACGTCGAGCACGCCGATGCCGCGCGAGGTCAGGAACGCCTTCTCCAGGTCGAGCGCGGTGTCGGCGTGCGCGGTCGGCCCGCCGTGCACGAAGATCACGTAGGGTGGCGTGCCCTCGGTCGCCGGGGCGTACGGCGGGTAGAGGAAGGCGGGCGCGGGCGACTCGACCGCGCGGGGAACGGGCAGGAGGGCCCGGTCGGGCAGCCGCGAGAGGTCGCTCTTGAGCGGGCCGGCCGCGCCGGAGGCGACGTCCACGCTGACGACCGACCGGGGGAGCGTGGGGGCGTACCCGATGCCGACCACGGACGCGCCCTCGGCGGCCAGCGCCGCGTCCCACCCGTCGTAGGGCACCTCGAGGTCGGTGAGCGTGCCCGAGCCGGGGTCCAGCACGCCCAGCCGCAGGTCGCCGCGGCCGTGCAGGACCGCGAGGCGGCCGTCGCCGAGCACGGTGTACGGTTGCCCGCCCAGCCGCCACGGCGGCAGCGTGAACTCCTCCTCGGCGGCGTGGAGCGCCCGGAGCCCGTCGCCGCGCAGGCCGACCTCGTAGAGGTTCCACCAGCCGGAGCAGTCGGAGACCAGGTAGAGGCTGGAGTCGTCCTTCCAGGCCGGGGCCAGCACCGACTCGGCCGGGCCGCCCTTCACCGTCCAGGCGCCGCCGCCCGACAGCCGGGTGACGCGCAGCTCGGTGCCGTCCCAGGGCATGCGCGGGTGGTTCCAGCAGACGTAGGCCAGGTGCCGCCCGTCGGGGGAGAGGGCGGGAGAGGCGTAGAAGTCGCAACCCGTGGCCCATTCGTGGATCTCGCCGCCGTCCAGCGAGATCGACACGATCGCCCGGGTGACCTTGCCGTCTTCGGTGTGGCGCTCGCGGACGCACCAGACCTGGCCGTCGCGCACCAGCGGGTCCGCGTAGCGGCAACCCTCGTCCGTGATGGGTTTCGGGTCGCCGTAATCGCCCAGAATGTACAGGCGTTGGTCTTTGAAGTTGGCGAAGACCACTTCGCCCCCGGTTGTGATGGCGTACGGTCTGCCGCCGTACTCGTGGACCCTGGTGCGCGCGCTCCACGGTGCCCGCAGCAGGTCACGCTGGGTGCCGTCGGCGTCGCGGCACACGATCGTGGTGCGCCCGCCTTCGTCCGGACGGTCCTCGGTCCACCAGATCCGGCCGTCCTGGGCCGTGGGCCAGCCGGGGCGCACGCCGGAGGCGGCCACGTCTCTGGTCGAGATGGGGGAGGGCCAGAAAGGCATACCCGCATCCTGCCGGAAGATCGGCAAGAGCGTGGGGCGGTCCCCACAGTTCAGGGGCACCCCGCGGGCGCCGGGAGGGACGACGGCAGCTTGAGCCCCGTCTTGCCGAACCACCTGCGCAGCAGCCGCGTGGCCGTGCCGTCGTGCCACATCGCGGCGACCGCCTGGTCGACGGCCTCGCAGGTGGCGGTGTCGCCCTTCTTGATGCCGACTCCCCAGTACTCGTTGCTGACGGGGTCGTTCAGCAGCCGGAAGCGGCCCGGCTCCTGCTCGGCGAACCCCGCCAGGACCAGGTTCTCGGTGCTGACCGCGTCGAGCTGGCCGGCGGCGAGCCTGCGTACGCAGTCGGAGTAGTTGGCCGCGGGCACCAGCTGCATGGGCAGGCTCAGCTTGCCGTTGGGCGGGGGATCGACGATCCGCCGGTACGCGTTCGAGCCCTCCGCCAGGCAGAGCCGCTTGCCCCGCAGGTCGGTCACCTTCTTGATGCTGGTGTCGCTCGCGCGGACCATCGTGTCCTGCGGGGTGACGATGTAGGGCCCGCCGAACGTCACCTTGGGCCGGCGCGACGGGATGACGCTGTAGGTGGCGACGATGAGGTCCACGCTGCCGTTGTGGAGCAGCACCTCACGGGTGGACGAGGGCGACTCGCGCCAGGTGATCTGCACGTGCCGGCCGCGGGCGAGGTACCTGACGATGTACTTGGCCACGTCCACGTCGAAGCCCTCGGGAGGGCCGTCGCCGGTCTTCAGGCCCAGGCTCGGCTGGTCCCACTTGGTGCCGATGACGACCCTGCCGGCGTTCCTGATCTTGTCCACGACGCTGGTGTAGGAGCCCGCACCTCCGCACGCGGCGGCCAATGCCACCACGGCCGCCCCCGCGAGCGCCACCCCACGCATGGAGACAGTCTGGTGGCTTCGCAAACCGTACGGGCCGGACTTGGGGCGGTTTCAACGGAGAAATGGGGCCTTCTTGGAGATTTGCGGAGGTACGGGTGCCATTGCGCCCGTACCTCCGATCACTCCACGGAACGGTCGGGACCCAGCCCGGCGTCCTCGGTGCCCTCGCCCGCGCCCACGCTGACCTCGGCCGAGCCGGGCGCCGCGATCGGGGCGGCGGCCGTCTTGCGGCTGCGCCTGCTGCGCCGCTCCAGCCACGTGGCCAGGAAGCTCAGCGCCATGTTGAGCGCCACGTAGATGATCCCGATGACGATCGCCGCCGGGATGAGCGAGCCGAAGAACGCGGCCGGCAGGATCTTGAAGCCGGTGTTGAGCAGGTCGACGTAGGCGATGATGTAGCCGAGCGCGGTGTCCTTCAGCAGCACCACGAGCTGGCTGACGATCGCCGGCATCATCGCCGTGACGGCCTGCGGCAGCAGTACCAGGCGCATGACCTGGTTCTTGCGCATGCCCACCGCGAAGGCCGCCTCCGACTGGCCGCGCGGCACCGCGTGCACGCCCGCCCTGACCACCTCGGCCAGCACCGAGCCGTTGTAGAGCATCAGGCCGAGCACGACCGCGATGAAGGTGTAGTCGCCGCCCCCCGCCACCGCCGGTGCGAGGTAGAAGATGAAGAAGATCAGCAGCAGCAGCGGGATGGCCCTGAAGACCTCGACCACCACGCCCGCCGGGACGCGGATCCAGGCGTGGTCGGAGAGCCTGGCCAGGCCGAAGACCGCGCCGAACACCAGCGCGAGCACCGCGGCCACCACGGCGGCCTGCAGCGTGCCGAGCAGGCCGGGGAAGATGAAGGTCTCCCACGTCCCCCACTGCAGGAACGGCTGCCAGATCTTGCCTTCCCACTGGCCCTTGGCGTCGAAGCCGCGGTAGACGCCGTACAGGGCGGCGGCAACGGCCACGACGCTGATCACCGTGAGGAGGCCGTTGCGCACCCGCGCGCGCGGCCCGGGGGCGTCGAACAGGACTGTGGTGCTCATCGCGCCACCGCCAGACGCCTGGCCAGCCGGCCGGTGAAGAAGCCGATGGGCAGCGTCACGGCCATGAAGGCGACCACGATGCCGAGGAAGATCGGGATCGACGCGCCGACCTGGTCGAAGGCTTCCTTCATCTTGCTCGCGGAGTCCATGGCGAACCCGCCGGCGGTCGCCACGGTCGTGTTCTTGACCATGGCGATCATCACGCTGCCGAGCGGGGCGATGACCGCGCGGAACGCCTGCGGGAGGATGATCATCCGCAGCGACTGCATGAACGTCAGCCCGATCGCCCTGGCCGCCTCGGCCTGCCCGAGCGGCACCGTGTTGATGCCCGCGCGCAGCGCCTCGCAGACGAAGGCCGCGGTGTAGGCCGACAGGCCCATCGCGACGATCCAGAACGAGTTGGTGGTGGGCACGTCGGAGAAGACGAGCCCGAGCTGGTCGCTGAGGCCGAGCGCGGAGAAGGCCAGCACCAGCGTGAGGGGGGTGTTGCGCACTATGTTGACGTAGATCGTGCCGGCCGCGCGCAGCACCGGCGTGGGGGAAACTCTCATCGCCACCAGGACGGTGCCGAGAATGAGCGAGGCGATAGCGCCCACGATGGAGAGCTTGATGTTCTCCAGGAACCCCAGTGCGAGGTCGGGCGCGTACCTAATCAGATCTTCCATCGTGCTCCACCGCATAGGCGACCCGGTCCCAGTGGTCACCGTGCAGGTGCGACAGCACCACCCCGTCGAGCGGCGGCAGGTCCTCGATCTCCAGGGCCGGGTCGGTGAGGC
>NZ_JBSGFQ010000060.1:0-82754 GCF_053603495.1 Nonomuraea sp. NPDC004186
GTACGGCCAAGCGCCCCAGTGCCCAGAACGCCACGTTTCTCAACGACCTGACCCCATCCGAGGCGAGCCCGCACGACCTGTCGTCACACCCCGAGCGCGGTGGGGAGGCTGAGCTCGTGGAGGAACAGGGCCTCCGTCGTCGCCACCCGCCGTAGCTCCTCAAGGTCCACCCGCTCGTTGGGCGCGTGGATGGCCGCGTCCTCGTCCTCCGCCCCGAACAGCAGGATCTCCGCCGCGGGGAACTGCTTCAGGAGCGTGTTGACCAGGGGGATCGAGCCTCCGGCGCCCACGTCCCTGGGCGGGCGGCCGAAGGCGCGCTCCATGGCCCGGTTGAGGGCGGCGCGGGCCTTGCCGCCCGAGTCCGCCTGGAAGCCCGAGCCCACTGTCAGGTCCGTGAACGACACCTGGACGCCCCACGGCGCCACCTTGCGCAGGAACTCGACCACGGCGTTCACCGTCGCCTTCGGGTCGCCCGCCGGGGGGACGCGTACGGTCACGCGGGCCCGCGCGGCGGGCTGGACCGCGTTCACCGCGCCCGAGACCGTCGGCACGTCCAGGCCCGTCACCGTGATCGCGTACGACGCCCAGAGCCGGTCGGCCAGCGAGCCCGAGCCCACCAGCGAGACACCGTCGAGGACGCCGGCCGTCTTCCTGAACTCCTCCTCCGACGGCCCCTGCCCGAGGAAGGTGCCGCGCGGCAGGCCGGGCACGCGGATGTCGCCGTTGTCGTCGTGCAGCGAGGTCAGCATGCGCATGAGGGCGGCCAGCGCGTCGGGGGCCGCGCCGCCGAACGAGCCGCTGTGCACCGGCTCCCGCAGCGTGCGCGCCTCGATGGTGAACGCCGCCATGCCGCGCAGCGAGGTCGTGACCGCCGGGTCGCCGACCCGCGGGTTGCCGGTGTCGGCCACCACGATGGCGTCGGCCCGCAGCAGCTCGGGGTTGCGCTCGACGAACGCCTCCAGGCGCTCGCCCGCGTACTCCTCCTGGCCCTCGATGATGACCTTGATGCCCACGGGGAAGCGGCCCTGGAAGGCGCGCAGGGCGGTGATGTGGGAGAGGATGCCGGACTTGTCGTCCGCGCAGCCCCGCCCGTACAGCTTGCCGTCGATCAAGGTCGGCTCGAACGGCGGAGTGCGCCACGCGGCCGGGTCGCCCGCGGGCTGCACGTCGTAGTGCGCGTACAGCAGGACCGTGGGCGCGCCGGGCGGCGCGGGGGCCTCGCCGAAGATCGCCGGGAAGCTGCCTTCGACCGGCACCTGCTGGACACGCGGCAGGCCCACGGAGCGCAGCAGCTCCTCCGTCATCGCGGCGGCGGCGAAGACCGGCTCCTCCGGGTGCCCGGGGAAGGCCACGGAGGGTATGGCGGCCAGCCGCCGCAGCTCCTCGACGGCCTGGGGCATCGCGGCGGCGACGGCGCTCTCAATCTGGTCAGGAGTCACGGAAGGGTCCCCCGGGGGTCGTTATCAGAAGGTTCTGGCTGGTCTCAACATGTTGGTCTCATTGGATCACACAACGTTCCACGTGCGAGAACGCCAAAGCGGCGCTGGTGACCCGCGCGCCAATCTACATGCGGATTTCGTCGCCGTTACATAGTCGATCTGCGGATACCGATTTTCTTGCATATTGCTACGACCGATTCGCTTGGCAAATCCCCAGGTGAGCATGCAGACTGTGGGGAGTTGAGACACGAGGGAAGATAACCATGACGCAGCCGGAAAACGACGTCCTGAAGGCCGCGCAGGACAACCTGTGGTTGCACTTCACCAGGCACAGCGCCTATCAGCAGTCCGAGATCCCGACCATCGTGCGCGGTGAGGGGTCCTACGTCTACGACATCCACGGCAAGCGCTACCTCGACGGGCTGGCCGGACTCTTCGTGGTCCAGGTCGGCCACGGACGCCAGGAGCTGGCCGAGGCCGCCGCCAAGCAGGCTCAGGAGCTGGCGTTCTTCCCGCTGTGGTCCTACGCCCACCCGAAGGCCGCCGAGCTGGCCCAGCGGCTGGCCTCGTACACGCCCGGCGAGCTCAACCGCGTCTTCTTCACCACCGGCGGCGGTGAGGCGGTCGAGACCGCCTGGAAGCTGGCCAAGCAGTACTACAAGCTCATCGGCAAGCCGCTCAAGCACAAGGTCATCAGCCGCCAGATCGCCTACCACGGCACCCCGCAGGGCGCGCTGTCGATCACCGGCATCCCCGCGTTCAAGCAGATGTTCGAGCCGCTGGTGCCGGGCTCGGTCCGGGTCCCCAACACCAACCACTACCGCGCCGACGAGATCACCGGCGTCAAGGGCATGACGCCCGAGGAGTACGGCATCTGGGCGGCCGAGCGCGTGGCCCGCGCCATCGAGATGGAGGGCCCCGACACCGTCGCCGCCGTCTTCGCCGAGCCCGTCCAGAACGCCGGTGGCTGCTTCCCGCCCCCTCCCGGCTACTGGCAGCGCCTGCGCGAGATCTGCGACGAGTACGACGTGCTGCTCGTCTCCGACGAGGTCATCTGCGCCTTCGGCCGGCTCGGCACGATGTTCGGCGGCCAGAAGTTCGACTACGTGCCGGACATCATCACCTGTGCCAAGGGCATGACCAGCGGCTACTCGCCCATCGGCGCCATGATCGCGCACGAGCGGCTGTTCGAGCCGTTCAAGGGCGGCGACGCCATGTTCGCCCACGGCTACACCTTCGGCGGCCACCCGGTCTCGTCGGCCGTGGCGCTGGCCAACCTCGACATCTTCGAGCGCGAGGACCTGCTCGGCCACGTCTCCAGGAACGAGCCGCTGTTCAAGGAGACCCTCGACGGCCTGCGCGACCTGCCGATCGTCGGCGACGTGCGCGGCTCGGGCTACTTCTGGGGCATCGAGCTGGTCAAGGACAAGGCCACCAAGGAGACGTTCTCCGCCGACGAGTCGGAGCGGCTGCTGCGCGGCTTCCTGTCCAAGGCGCTGTTCGACGCGGGCCTCTACTGCCGCGCCGACGACCGTGGCGACCCTGTCATCCAGCTGGCGCCCCCGCTGATCGCGGGGCCCGAGGAGTTCGCCGAGATCGGGTCGATACTCCGTGGCGTGCTCACCGAAGCGTGGACGCGTCTGTAGAGGCCCGACAGAACCACCCCTCAGTCCGGTACGACGGCGTGCCGGTTTCGCGAAAGGATCAACCATGAAGATCGGCGTCCCTGCCGAGGTCAAGAACCACGAATATCGCGTCGCCGCCACGCCCGCCGGAGTTCACGAGCTGGTGCGCCACGGCCACGACGTCCTGGTCCAGCGGGGTGCGGGCCTGGGCTCGCACATCCCGGACGAGGAATATCTCTCGGCGGGGGCGAAGATCCTCGACGGTGCCGACGCCGTATGGGGCGAAGCGGAGATGGTGCTCAAGGTCAAGGAGCCCATCGCCGAGGAGTACCACCGGCTGCGTGAGGGCCTCGTGCTCTTCACGTACCTGCACCTGGCCGCCTCGCGCCCCTGCACGGACGCGCTGCTGAAGGCCAGGACGACCGGTATCGCGTACGAGACCGTCCAGGTGGGCAACGCGCTGCCGCTGCTCGCCCCGATGTCCGAGGTCGCCGGCCGCCTCGCGCCGCAGGTAGGCGCCTACAACCTGATGCGCTTCAACGGCGGCCGCGGCGTCCTGCCGGGCGGCGTACCCGGTGTGGCCCCGGCCAAGGTTGTCGTGATCGGGGGCGGGGTCTCCGGCCTCAACGCCGCGCAGATCGCCGTCGGTATGGGCGCCGACGTCACCGTGCTCGACACGAACATCGACCGCCTGCGCTTCATCGACGCCATCTACCAGGGCCGGCTCAGGACGCTGGTCTCGACGTCGTACGCGATCGAGCAGGAGGTCCTTCAGGCCGACCTGGTCATCGGCGCGGTGCTGATCCCCGGCGCCAAGGCCCCGACGCTGGTCTCCAACGACCTGGTCTCGCGCATGAAGCCGGGCTCCGTGCTCGTCGACATCGCCATCGACCAGGGCGGCTGCTTCGAGGACTCGCGCCCGACCACGCACGCCGAGCCGACGTACAAGGTGCACGAGTCGGTCTTCTACTGCGTGGCCAACATGCCGGGCTCCGTGGCCAACACCTCCACGTACGCCCTGACGAACGCGACCCTCCCGTACGCGGTCAAGCTGGCCGACCTGGGCTGGCGCGAGGCGCTCAGGACGGACGCCGGCCTCGCGGGCGGGCTCAACACGCACGACGGCCTGCTCACCAACGGGCCGGTGGCCGAGGCGCTCGGCCTGCCGTTCACCCCGGTGACCGAACTGGTGTGACGAGGAGCGCCCGGGCGTGCGCCGATCAGCGCACGCCCAGGCGCTTGCGCAGGTCGCGGGCCGTGGCCAGCACGTACTCGATCTCGCCGCAGCTCGGCCACGGCGCGGTCCCGGGACGCAGCAGCGTGCCGCGCACCGACGCCAGGTGCTCGATCGCGCTCGGGTGCAGCCCGCTGCGCCCCACCAGCCACCCGATCACGTCGGAGTGGTCGTGCAGCGGCCGGGTCACCAGATCCCACGTGCCGAGCACCTCGGTCAGGTCGCCCACGTCCAGCGCGGCGCCGCCCCTGCGGCCGGTGGCCGCCGCGGCCAGCTCGGCCCTGGCGGCCAGCTCCGGCTCGGCGTGCCGCCCCCACGTGGGCGGCGGCGGATCGGACAGCCATTCCTGGGCCTCGCCCAGCTCACCGGCCACCGACAGCAGCCCGCCCAGCTCGACGGCGGCCCCGCGGTGCCCGGCCCGCGCCGCCTGCCGGAACCAGTGCTGCCCGCCCGCCAGGTCGCCGAACTCGGCGATCAGCAGCAGGCCGTAGTTGAAGGCCGCCTCGGCGTCCCCGCCGGCCGCCGCCCGGCCGAACCAGTGGCTGGCCGCCGCGCAGTCCCTCAGCTCGACGCAGACGAACCCGGCCATCCGCTGGTCGTAGCCGCGCCCGGCGCCGGCGGCCTGCTCGAACCAGGCGCGGGCGATCCGCAGGTCGCCCATGGACAGCGCGATCTCGCCGAGCTGGGAGGCGGCGCCCGGGTGCTCGCTCTTGGCGGCCAGCCGGTAGTAGGCCTCCGCGCCCTCGGGGTCGCGGCTGGCGTGCAGGTAGAGGCCCATGCAGTACGCCGAGTCCGGGTGGCCGCCCCTGGCCGCGTACTCCCACCAGCGCACGGTCTCCTCGTCGTCGCCCGTCGCGTAGGCGAGGAAGCCCAGGTCGTGCGCCGAGGCCATGTCGCCTTCCGCGGCCGCCGTGCGGTGCCACTCGCGGGCCGCCGCCAGCTCGCCCGCGTCCTCGCACATCAGCGCCAGCCTGCGGGCCGCGGTGCTGGAGCCGCCGTGGGCGGCGACCTCGTACCAGCGCCGGGCCCTGTCGGGGTCTCCGCGCTGCTCCAGCAGGAGCGTCGCCAGGTTGCTCGCCGCCTCGGCGTCGCCGGCGCCGGCCGCGAGTTCGTACCAGCTGACGGCATCCACCAGGCTGCCGTGCATCTCGTGCCAGACGCCCAGGTTGTACGCGCTGTCCAGGTTGCCGCCCTCGGCCGCCCGCTCCCACCAGTGCTTGGCGGCCGCGCGGTCGCCGTGCTGGGCATAGAGCTTGCCGAGCCGGTGCGCGGCCTGCGCGTCGCCGGCTCCCGCGGCGGCCAGCAGCTCGGGCTCGTCTCCCACGCGCGGCGCCGGTACGGACGGCGCCGCGACCTCTCCTTGCCAGGCCATGGCGACCAGCGTGGCACGTGATCGCGTGATCACGAACGGTAATCGCCGACATGGCGTCACGAGAAGTCGATGAAGCCCGTGTACATGCCCATCCCGCACACGTACCGCAGCGCGCCCTTCGGCTGCGGCGGCAGGCGTACGGTGGCCGGCAGCGCGACGTCGCGCCCGCCGATCGTGACCGTGCCGGTGCATCCCCGGTCGACCAGCTTGAACACCACCTCGACCGGTGCTCCGGCGCGGGCCGCCACGACGGCCGGCCGGTAGCCCTCGCGGGTCGCCCAGACCGTCACGATCTGCTCGCCCGGGCCCGGCGCGGCGGGCAGGGGAGTGGACGCGGCCGGCGGGGTGCCGCCGATCCAGCCGCCCAGGGTGAGCCCCGCGCCGACGGTCCAGAGCCCGGCGGCGACGGCCACGACCGCGGCGAGCCGGGCCAGCCGGGTGCGGGAGACACGCCGCAGCACGTACCCGAGCAGCGCGAACGCCGGAGCGGTGCCGAGCACGAACCCCGCCATGGCCGCCGCCCCCGCCACCGGGGAGCCGCTGGAGATCGCGATCATCTCCATGCCGAGGGTCACGCCGCAGGGCACCAGGATGGTGGCCGCGCCCAGCAGCGGCGCCTTGTAGCGCGAGGGGGCGCCGGCCTCGGGTTTGGCCGCGCAGTGACCGCGCCGCATCAGCCGGACGGCGAAGACGATCACGGTGAGCCCGGCCGCGACGAGCAGCACCGCGCGGGCCGCGGGCGGGAGGCTGACGGCCGAGCCGAGCAGCCCGAGCAGCGCTCCGGCCGTGGTGTACGAGGCCAGCCGCCCCGCCAGGAACCAGCCGACCAGCGCGGGATCGCGCCCGTGGCAGTGATCGACCAGGCCCATGAGCAGGCTGCCCTGCGCCGCGGTGCACGAGGCCGTCCCCGCCACCAGCCCGGCGGCGACTCCGCCGGCCAGCAGGGTGACGGCGCTCAGCGGGCGAGCGCCAGACTGTCCAGAGACCCGCTCTTGGCGGCCTCGACGATCGAGCCGAACTGGTCGAGGCTCATCTCCACGCGCTGCCCGAAGTCGTCGGTGATGACCACCTGGCGCTCGACGGACGCCGTGTCGTCCACGAACAGCTCGGGGCACCCGCAGTCACACTGGCCGCAGAACCTGGCGACGGATCGCATACCTGTCCCCGCTCTCTATGTATCCGGTACACGAACCGTAACGCCGGTCCAGAAATGCGGCCAGTGACAGTAATTGCACCCTTAGTGATGTTTAGGATGTCCAGCCTTTGAGAACGGACACCTTCTCGAAGTACTCGTCCTCGCTCATCTCGCCGCGGGCGTACCGCTCGGCGAGGATCCGCTCTGCTCCGGCGGTGGGCGACGCGGCAGCCGCGACGTGCGCGTGGCGCGGCCCCCACCAGCCCTTGTGCCGGGCCGTGATGGCCAGCGCGACGACGGCGACCCAGAACAGGCCCCAGAAGAACGGGATGATCGGCCAGAAGCTGTGCATGTCTCCTCCTTGACGTGATGCCTTTCAGCGTGCCGGTCGGAGGGGCGGGCCGAATCGCACGTCAGGCCCTGTTCGGAGTCAGCCCGGGGGAGTGTTCACGCGGGTCGCCCGTACACCTGTGGGGGTAGTGCGCCGGTGCGTTTGACCGTCCGGAGGACGGGGGCGGTCTCCAGCGTCTGGACGGCGTCCAGGGCGCTCACCCGTTCGGTGAGGTAGCGGTACAGGTCGGCGTTGTCGCGGCAGATGGCGGTGGCGAGGAGGTTGGTCGGGCCGGTGGTGACGCTGGCGAAGGAGATCTCGGGGTGGCCCGCGAGGGTCCCGGCCACCTGGAGCAGCTCGGAGGGGCGCACGGCCATCCACAGCCGGGCCTCGGCGCGGTAGCCGAGCAGCCTGGGGGAGTAGTCGAGCTGGATGGTGAGCGCGCCGGACCCGCGCAACTGGCGCAGCCGGCGCTTGGCCGTGGCCTCCGACCAGCCGGTGGCCCTGGCCAGCTCCGTGTACCCGGCCCGGCCGTCCCTGGCCAGCACGTCCAGGAGGCGGTGGTCCTCCTCCTGGAGGACGATGCCGTCCGATCCGGTACGCGGCTCGGGGCGCAGCAGGTCGGCCTGCTCCGCGGTGAGCCAGGCCAGGCCCTGCCAGCCGTCGGGCAGGGCGAAGCCGCGCAGGAGCGAATGCGCGGTCATGGACAGGACGCGGCTGGTCCGGGGCAGCTTCTCCAGCAGGACCGTGTCGGGCGACTGGGCGAAGCACGAGATCTCGGTGCCGCCGGACAGCAGGTGCACCCAGTACGTGTCGGGCCTCCTGGCCAGGGCCTCGGCGATGGCGGTGCCCGCGTCGGGTGTGCAGCGTACGCGGATGGTCCACGGCGTGTAGCCGAGGAGCGCGCCGTCGAGGCCGCCCACCACCCTGATCACGCCGGCCGCCGTGAGCCTGCGGTAGCGGCGGGCGACGGTCTGCTCGGAGACGCCGAGCACGTCGGCGATCCTGGCGAAGGGGGCGCGGCCGTCGAGCTGGAGCGCGTGCACCAGACCGCGGTCCACGCCGTCGAGTTCGGCGGATTCCATCCGTTCAGGCTAATGCTCTGGAGGAAAGCTACCGAAATATCGTGAAAAATTGGGGCACCTTCGGCTCGCGGGCCAACCTTGGACCCATGATTCTCGTCACAGGAGCCACCGGAAACGTCGGCCGCCAGGTCGTCAACCAGCTCGTCGAGGCCGGCCACCCCGTACGCGCCATGACCCGTGACCCCTCCTGGGCGGCCCTGCCGGGGGCCGTCGAGGTGGTCAAGGGCGACCACGAAACCATCGACCGGTGCCTCGACGGCGTCGAGTCGGTCTTCCTCATCTGGCCCTTCCACACCGCGGACCTCGCCCCCGCCGTGGTCGGCGCGATCAGGCGACATGCCCGCCGCGTCGTCCTGCTCTCCTCGGGCGCGGTACGCGACCAGCCCGACTCGTCCGTCGGCCTTTCGCACAACGAGCTCGAACAGCGCGTCGAGCAGTCGGGCCTGGCCTGGACCATGCTCTGGCCCAGCACGTTCGCCGCGAACGCGTTCTGGTGGCGCGACCAGATCCGCTCTGGAGACGTGGTGCGCGGCGCGTTCGGCGCGGTGCCGATGGCGATGCTGCACGAGCGCGACATCGCCGCCGTGGCCGTACGGGCGCTGACCACGGACGGCCACGACGGGGCCCGCTACGCGCTGACGGGGCCGCAGGTGCTGACCCAGGTCGAGCAGGTGCGGATCCTCGGCGACGCGCTCGGGCGCCCGTTGCGCTGGCAGGAGCTCAGCCGGGAGGAGGAGCGGCAGCGGCTGCTGGCCGACGACTCCTTCCCCGACTCGTTCGTGGACGCGCTGCTCGACGGCTACGCCCAGATGCTCGACGGCCCGCCACCCGTCCTGACGAACACGGTCGAGGAGGTGACGGGCCGGCCCGCGCGGTCCTTCGCCGAATGGGCGAAGGACCATGTGGGCGACTTCTAGGGAGCCACCACCAGCGCGCTGCCGCCGCCGCGGCGGACAGGCTCGGCGACGGCCTGGATCCGGCCCCGGCCGACGAACTCCAGCGCCGTCGCCGCCCCGATCTCCGGGTTGAGCGCGAAGCTGTGCCCCTTGGCCTCCAACTCGGTCCGATACTTGTCCAGGAACGCCTGCTCGGCCTGGGTCTGCGCGGTGTTGCGCTGCGTGGCGCGCGGCGCGGCGAGCGCGTCCGGCAGGCTCATCCCGAACTCGTACCGGTTGACCAGGATCTGCAGCACGGTCGTGATGATGGTCGAGCCGCCCGGCGAGCCGACCGCCAGCACCGGCCTGCCGTGCTCGAACACCAGCGTCGGCGACATCGACGAGCGGGGACGCTTGCCGGGGCCGGGCAGGTTCGGGTCGCCGGGCGCCGGGCCGAACGTGAAGTCGGTCAGCTCGTTGTTGAGCAGCACGCCGCGTCCGGGCACCACGATGCCGTTGCCGCCGGTGGACTCGATGGTCAGGTTGTAGGCGATCACGTTGCCCCAGCGGTCGGCGATGACGAGATGGGTGGTCTCGGGGCCTTCGTCCGCGATCGGGGTGGCGGTGCCGGTGGGCTGGGCGCAGGGCTCGTACGAGCCGTCCGGGCTGCCGGGCGCCGCCGGGTGGGCCGTCGCCCGGTCGCCGATCAGGCAGGCCCGCTCCTTGGCGAAGCCGTCGGACAGCAGCTCCTTGAGCGGCACGCCGGGGATGTCGCCGACGTACTTGCCGCGGTCGGCGAAGGCCAGTCTCGACGCCTCCAGGTATTCGTGCAGGCCCACCTGCGGGAGAGCCTCAAGGATGTTGAGCGCCTCGCCCACCGTCGAGCCGCCGGAGGACGGGGGCGCCATGCCGTACACGTCCTTGCCCTTGTAGGAGATCTTGGTGGGCTCGCGCAGGAGCGCCCGGTAGGCCCGCAGGTCGGACAGCTCCATCAGGCCCGGCCGGACGTTGCGGGTGCTGCCGGGGGTGACCGGCGGCTGCTTGACGGTGGCCACGACCTCCTTGCCGAGTTGCCCGCCGTACAGCCAGCCGGGGCCGCGCTTTCCGAGCTCGCGGTACGTGGCCGCCAGCTCGGGGTTCCTGAACACCGAGCCGACGGGCGGCGGGGCGCCGTTGGGGAGGTAGAGCTTGGCCGTGGAGGTGATGTCCTTGAACCGGGCCGCGTTGTCGGCGGTCTGCTGGTGGAAGGTCTGGTCGACGACGAAGCCCTTGGAAGCCACGTCGATGGCGGGCTGGAGGGCTTCTTTGAGGGAGATCGTGCCGAATTTGCGGAGGGCCAGGTCCCAGTTCGCGACCGTGCCGGGAATGCCCGCCGACAGGCCGCTGGTGACGCCCTCCTCGAACGGGATGCCTTCTAACGTGGTCGAGGTCATGGCCTGCGGGGCGGTCTCACGGCCGTCGATCGTGAAGACCTTGCGCTGCCTGGCGTCGTAGTACACCATGAAGCCGCCGCCGGCCAGGCCCGCGGAGTACGGCTCCGTGACGCCCAGCACCGCGCCCGCGGCGACGGCGGCGTCGACGGCGTTGCCTCCCCTCCTGAGCACGGCGATGGCGGCCTTGCTGGCGTCGAGGTCGACGGTGGCGACGGCGCCGCCGTACCCCTCCGCGACCGGGACCTTCTGTTGGGGCCCGGCCAGCGCGGGCGGGGCCGACACGAGCGTGATGAGGACTGCTGCTGCGGGGACGATCACTCGGAGCATGGTCCTTACGATGGCCCACGTACGCCCGTCGCGGTAGGGCCCCCTCACACGCTGGGATGATGCGCAGGTCAGAGCGCTGATCTAGCGTAGGGGTCGTGCGAGGAAAGTTCGGATTCGATCCTTATCTCGCCCTCATCGTGGCGGCCGCCCAGTTCGTCATCGCCAAGGGGGCGTCCTGGGGGCAGCGGTTTCTCAGGGAGCCGCTCGACCCGTACGCGTACGGGCTGCTGCTGGTCGGCCCGCTGGCGATCCTGCTGCACCGCCGTTTCCCGCTGCTCACGACCGCCGCCGCGCTCGGCGCGTGCGATCTCTACCTGGCCGGCGGGTACGCCTACGGCCCCAGCTTCATCAGCCCCGCGATCCTGCTGTTCCTGCTGGTCACGCGGGGCAAGAGGGCGATGGCCTGGTTCATGGCGGGGATGACGGTGCTGTCGTTCCTCTCCTACGCCTGGCTGATCGGCAACCGCGACCTCTTCCACAGCGTGTGGATCCTCACGTTCATCATGCTGCTCATGGTCGTGGCCGAGCTGGTCAGGATCGTCAGGGAGCGCCGGGCCGAGCGTGAGCGCGTCGCCGAGGAGGAGGCCAGGCGGCAGGCCAGCGAGGAGCGGCTGACCATGGCGCAGGAGCTGCACGACGTGCTCGCGCACAACATCTCGCTCATCCACGTGCAGGCGTCCACCGCGCTGCACCTCATCGACGACAACCCTGACCACGCCAAGACCGCTCTGGCCACCATCAAGACGGCGTCCAAGGAGGTTCTGGGCGAGATGCGCTCGGTCCTGAACGTCCTTCGCGAAGGGGCGCCCCGTTCCCCCACGGCCGGGCTCGACCGCCTCGACGACCTGATCGAGCGCTCGGGCATGGACGTGGCGCTCAAACGCGTCGGCTCGCGGCCGTTGCCGCCGCAGGTGGAGCGGGCCGCGTACCGGATCGTGCAGGAGTCGCTGACCAACGCCGCCAGGTACGCGCCTGGCTCGTCGGTGAGCGTGCGCCTGGAGTACGGCGAGCAGGAGCTGGCCATCCACGTCACGGACTCCGGCGCGACGACCGCCCCCGTGCTGTCCGAGGCGGGCAGCGGCAACGGCATCCCCGGCATGCGCGAGCGGGCCTCCGCGCTGGGCGGCACGCTGGTCGCCGGGCCGTCCGGCACGGGGTTCCAGGTCGAGGCCCGGCTGCCACTACCCGAGGAGACCTCATGATCAAGGTGCTGCTGGCCGACGACCAGGCGCTGGTCCGGGCGGGCTTCAAGGCGCTGCTCGACGCCCAGCCGGACATGACCGTGGTGGCCGAGGCCTCCGACGGCGCCGAGGCGGTCCGGCTGGCGGGCGAGCGCCAGCCGGACGTGGTGCTGATGGACATCCGCATGCCCGGCATGGACGGCCTGACCGCCACCCGGCAGATGCCGCAGGGGCCGCACATCATCATCCTGACGACGTTCGAGCTGGACGAGTACGTCTTCGAGGCGCTGCGCGGCGGGGCCAGCGGCTTCCTGGTCAAGGACACCGAGCCGGCCGAGCTGATCCAGGCCGTCCGGGTGGTGGCGGCGGGGGAGGCGCTGCTGTCGCCGAGCGTGACGCGCCGGTTGATCGCCGAGTACGCCTCCCGGGCCAAGGAGCCCGTCGCCGCCGACGGCCTCGACCAGCTCACCGAGCGCGAACGCGAGGTGCTCGGCCTGGTCGGGACCGGCATGACGAACGACGAGATCGCGGCCAAGCTGTTCATGTCACCGGCGACGGCCAAGACGCACGTGAGCCGGGCCATGATGAAGCTGCACGCCCGCGACCGCGCCCAGCTCGTGGTGATCGCCTACGAATCGGGCCTGGTCAAGCCGGGGTGGCTGTGAGCCCGAACCATTCCTGGGCCGCTTCGGCGAGCCCGTCGGTGCCCGCCCAGGCGACGTAGCCGTCGGGGCGGATCAGCAGCGCGTCGGCGGGCGGGTCGTCGGCGCGGGCCCTGACCACGTCGATCCAGTCGTCGTCCAGCGTCGCGCCGCCGCCCAGGTCGAGCAGCACGGGCCGGCCCTCGCGCATGAGCTCGGCCACCCGCCGCCCGCCGGACAGCGCCAGATCCGGGACGAACCGGCCCACCAGCGGGTGCGCCGCCGGGCCGTACCGGACGCCGGAGTCGTGCAGTAGCCCGGCCACGTGCCGCAGCGGCTCCTCGAAGGCGAACACCTCGGTGAGCAGCTCCCGCAGCGCCGCCCCGTCCTCGCCCTCCAGCCGGTCGAGCACCGCCTGTGCCCGCGTCTGCATGAGGGCGCGCTCGGCGACCGGCCGCCGCTCGGACTCGTACGTGTCCAGGAGCCCGTCGGAGGCCCGCCCCAGGAGCGCGGCGGCCAGCTTCCAGCCGAGGTTGGCCGCGTCCGTCATGCCGACGTTGAGCGCCGAGCCGCCCGCGGGGAACAGGTGCGCGGCGTCCCCGGCCAGGAACACCCGCCCCGCCCGGTACCGCTCGGCCAGCCGCGCCTGCGCGACCGTGCTGGACAGCCAGATGGGCTCGCCCAACGGCAGGTCCCGGCCCAGCACGCGGCGCACGGCCGCCCGGAAGTCCTCCGGGGTCACGGGGCCGTCGGCGGGAGCCCCCTTCTCGCGCACGCCGGCGATCAGCACGCCGTGCTGGAGCGAGGTGAGCAGCAGGCGGCCGTTCGGGGTGCGGTTCCAGCCGGGCGCCAGGCCGTCGGTCTCCAGTGCCTCGAAGACGCCCGTGTCCGCGCCGGTCGCGAAGTGCCCGAGGCGCAGCACCTCGTCGTCGGTCGTGCCGGGGAAGCCGATCCCGGCCTCCCGCCGTACGCTGCTGCCCCCGCCGTCGCAGCCCACGACGTAGCGGGCCCGGATCCGCGTGCCGTCCGCGAGCTCCAGTGTCACGCCCTCCTCGTCCTGGGCCAGGGAGAGCACCTCGCACCCCCGCCTGATCTCGGCTCCGAGCTCCTTGGCGCGCTCGGCGAGCAGCTGCTCCATCCGCGGCTGCTGGATCATCAGCAGCCGTAACGGCAGGTCGGCCGCCCCCGCGAAGCGCAGCGGCACCGAGCCGAACGGGAACCCGGGTGGCCGCCCGGCGAACGGGCTGCCCGCGCTGAAGCGCTCCAGCAGGCCGCGGTGGTCGAGCAGGTCGATGATCTGCCCGCCCAGGCCGTTGGCCCTGGGCAGCTCGCTCGGTTCCGGCCTCTTGTCCAGCACGATCGGGCGGACTCCCGCCAGGCCCAGCTCGCACGCGAGCATGAGCCCCACGGGTCCCGCCCCCACGATCAACACGTCATCCATGGCTGTCAGGCTAGATTGACAAATCGGCGCCTGTCAATCTAGCCTGACAGGGTGGACGTAACAGAGCTCTCCGAACGGATCAGGTCGAACGACCCGGCCTTGGGCCTGCGGGCGGTGGGCGCGCTGCACCGGCTGGCCGAGCAGGTCGAGGCGGTGTCGGTGGCGCTGGCCAGGGAGCAGGGCTGGACCTGGGAGCAGATCGGCGACGCGCTCGGCATGTCACGGCAGTCGGTGCACGCCAAATACGGGAAGTGAGGGGTTCGCGATGTTCGGCTTTGAGAAGAGCCGGTTCGGCGTGATCGTCAAGGCCGCGTTCGACGAGGCCAGGCAGCGGGGCGACCGGCGGCTGGGCACCGAGCACCTGCTGCTCGGCGTCCTGCACGACGCGGACCTCGCCCGCGCTCTCGGCGTGGACGTGGCGGGCGCGCGGGCCGCGCTCGACGAGCTCGACCGGGCGGCGCTGCGCATGCTCGGCCTGGAGGTCGGGGATCTGCTGCCGCGGACGCCGCGCAAGCACCCGCAGGTGCCCGGGACCGCGCTGACGTCGAGCGCCCGCGCCACCATCAACCAGGCCATCAAGGCCACGACGATGAAGACCAGGGCGGTCGAGGCCCCCCGGCAGCTGGTGTTCGCCCTGCTGGCGCAGGGGCGGCCCGACCCGGTCGCGGGGCTGATCGACCACCTCGGCATCGACCGCGCGGCGGTACGCGGCCGCTGCGCATGATGCGGAGCGTATGACGAAATTTGGTTGAACGTCCGGCGGGGCCGCTGACAAGGTCGAAGAATGAGCCGTACGTATGACGACCTCGTCCAGGAGGCCGCCACGGTCTCCGTGGACGGCTGGGACTTCTCCTGGCTCGACGGCCGGGCCAGCGAGGAGCGGCCTTCCTGGGGGTACGCCAGGCTGCTCGGCGAGCGGATGGCCGGGGCCGGGGCCGCGCTCGACGTTCAGACCGGCGGGGGCGAGATCCTGGCCGGCGTGCCCACGCTGCCGGCGGTGACCGTGGCCACCGAGTCCTGGCCGCCCAACCTCAAACTGGCCGCCTCGCGGCTGCGCCCGCGCGGGGCGTGGGTGGTGGCCGACGACGACGATCCGCGCCTGCCGTTCCGGGACGGCGTCTTCGACCTGGTCACCAGCCGCCATCCGGTGGAGACCTGGTGGGAGGAGATCGCCCGCGTGCTGCGCCCCGGCGGCGCCTACTTCTCGCAGCAGGTCGGGCCGTGGAGCGTCGCGGAGCTGACGCACTACTTCATGGGCCCCCACGACGGCTCCTCCCGCGACCCCGACCAGGCCAGGGCCGCGGCCGGGTCGGCCGGGCTCGAGGTCGTGGACCTGCGGTTCGAGCGGCTGCGGATGGAGTTCTGCGACGTGGGGGCAGTGATCTACTTCCTGCGGAAGGTGATCTGGATCGTGCCGGGCTTCTCGGTCGAGCGGTACGCGGACCGGCTGCGCGAGCTGCACGACCGGATCGAGGCGGAGGGTCCGTTCGTGGCGCATTCCTCCAGGTTCCTCATCGAGGCGAGGAAGCCCGGTGGCCCGGCTGCGTGACGTGGTGGTCGACTGCCGCCACCCGGCGTCGCTGGCCAGGTTCTGGGCGGCGGCGCTCGACGGTTACGCCGTGGCGCCGTACGACGAGGCCGAGCTGGCGCGGCTGCGCGGCGAGGGCATCGAGGACCCCGAGGACGACCCCACGGTGCTGGTCGAGGGCGGGCCGCCGCGGCTGTGGTTCCAGCACGTGCCCGAGCGCAAGGTCGTCAAGAACCGGCTCCACCTCGACCTGAGCGCCGACGACCTCGACGCCGAGATCGACCGGCTGCGCGGGCTGGGTGCCACGCTGCTGGCCACGTACGACGACTGGGTGACGCTGGCCGACCCGGAGGGCAACGAGTTCTGCGTGTTTCCTCAGTAGATGAGCTCGTACGCGCTGGGTTTGACCCTTCTGGTGCGCGCCCAGTACTCGAAGGTGAAGCCCGGCCAGATCGTCCGGTTCACTCCGTGCTCGTCCAGATACCAGGAGTCGCAGCCGCCCGCGTTCCAGACGAGGGGGTCGAGCCGTTCGCGCAGGCGGCGGGCGAACGCCCGCTGGGCGCCCGGCTTGACGTCCACGGCCCTGGCCTGCGTCCTCGACAGCAGGCGCAGGCAGTCGATGATGTAGCGGACCTGCGACTCGATCATGAACACGACCGAGTTGTGCCCGAGGCCCGTGTTGGGGCCGAGCAGGAAGAACAGGTTCGGGAAGCCGGACGTGGCGATGCCGTAGTAGGTCTCGATGCCGTCCTGCCAGGCGTCCTGGAGCTTGCGGCCACCCTTGCCGACGATGTGCTGCTCCTGCAGCGCGTCCACGACCTTGAAGCCGGTGCCGTAGACGATCGCGTCGACCTCGTGCTCGGCGCCGGAGGCGTCCACGACCGAGCGCGGCCTGATCTCGGTGATGCCGTCGGTCACCAGCTCGACGTTGTCCCTGGTGAGGGCGGGATAGTAGTCGCTGGAGATGAGGATGCGCTTGCAGCCGATCAGGTAGCCGGGGGTGAGCCTGCGGCGCAGGTCCGGGTCGGGGACCTGGGCATCGAGATGCCTGAGGGCCAGCTTCTCGTGGGCCTTCATCAGGCGCGGGTCGACGGTGAAGCCGAGCGCCCGTGTCTCCAGGGCCCAGTAGATGGCGTTGCGCATGGTTCTGGCCAGGCCGGGCAGGCCGAGGATCCGGCGGGTGGCGGGGGTGATGGCGAAGTCCGGCTTGGGGTGGATCCACGGGGGAGTGCGCTGGAAGACCGTCAGGTGGCCCGCGGCGGGCGCGATCTGGGGGACGAACTGGATGGCGGAGGCGCCGGTGCCGATGACGGCAACGCGCTTGCCGGTCAGGTCGATCGAGTGGTCCCATTCGGCGGAGTGGAAGGCGGGGCCGGTGAAGGACTCGCGCCCCGAAATTTCGGGAAATTTCGGTATATGTAGGGCACCGATGGCCGACACGACCGCGTTCACCCGCAACGTCGCCCCGTCGTCCGTGGTGACCGACCAATCGCGCCGGCCGTCGTCGTACTCGAGCGCGACGACGCGCTTGCCGTACCGGATGTGCGGGGTCACGCCGTACTTGTCGGCGCACGAGCGCATGTAGTCCCAGATCTCCTCCTGCGGGGAGAACATGCGGGACCAGCCCGGGTTCAGCTCGTACGAGTAGGAGTACATGTGCGAGGGGACGTCGCACGCGCAGCCGGGGTAGGTGTTGTCCCGCCAGGTGCCGCCCAGGTCGGCGGCCTTCTCCAGGATGACGAAGTCGTGGTACCCCGCCTCTTTGAGCTTGATGGCCATGCCGATCCCGGCGAACCCGGACCCGATGATCGCTAACCCTGGCATCTGACCTCCCGGGGTGGCGCTTATTGGACGCTCAATCCAATGTAATAACCCGCCTCACCGAGGTCCAGAGCGACCCCCTCTCACGCCCTCCGCGCCTCACCCCGCTACCCGCGCCCGTCCCGCCATCCGCACCGCTACCCGCGGGCTCGCTCGGGCGCTGCGCGCCCGCTTCGGCTTTGCGTGCCCGCCGCTCGTGCGCCCGCTCGGATCCTTGCCGCTATCCCGCCCCCTGGGCGTCTCCAGCCTCACCGCCCCCAAGTGGCCGTTCGCTTGTTCGGTGGCCGTGGCGCGTTCCTGCGCGGACGGGCGCGTGGCGTGGCGGCTCTTGGCTGTGGGGTGCTGCGCGTCGGCAGAGGTTCTTGGGAGGCATGCGCCTCGCGGGCCGGAGCGGCGTCGGCAGGGGAGGCGGCAGGGAGGCGGGGGGCCGAGGGCCCGCGCGTCGTTGGGCGGGCCGAAGGGATGATTGCGTGAACGGCGAGAAACCGCCACGGCCCCCGCGGCGGTTCGATCAGATCTGGGGTTACTTCAGCAGGAGGAAGGCGGCAACGCCGACGATCACGATCGCGACGACGACCGCGATGATCGGTACGACGGGGGACTTCTTGGGGGTGGCGGCGGCTTCCTGCTCGCGACGCTGAGCGAAAGCCTTGAACTGCTGAGTGCTGCCCGAAGGGTCGATATGCTGGTCAGACATGGCCAGCAGCCTAGCGTGAGCGCCTGTGTCGTTTGCACTGTTTGTTGGTATCGGTAGGCATGGGCTGATTAGGGGACCACCCCACCCGGCGGATAGCTTTGAAACATGCTGCGGACCCTGTTCTCCCCCCGTCTCATGGGGTTGCACCTGCTCACGATCGGGGTCCTCGTCGCGTTCATCCTGCTCGGGCGCTGGCAGCTCGGCGTTTTCCAGGATTCGGGAAAGCCGCACGCCTCCACCGATCCCGGGCCCGTCGCGGTCGGCACGCTCGCCCAGGTGGGCCCGCAGCTGAGCGGTGAGCTCGTGGGCCGCAAGGTCATGGCGGAGGGGGTCTACGAGGCCGGCCGCCAGCTCCTGGTCGCCGACCGGCGGGCCGACGTCGACGCCCCAGGCGGCAACGTCTCGCGTGACCGCGGCTACTGGGTGCTCACGCCGCTCCGGCTCGACGACGGCACGCTGATGCCGGTGGTACGGGGCTGGACCGCCAAGGCGGACGACCCGGCGGTCTCCGCGGTGCCGCAGGGCAAGGTCACGGTGGCCGGGCGGCTGCGGCCGCAGCAGGGCACCGACAGCGTGCAGCGGCGCGCGGAGGGTCTGCCCGCCGGTCAGGTGCAGACGGTGTCCACGGGCGAGCTGGTCAACCTGTGGAGCGGTCAGCAGGTACGCGCCGGCTTCGTCGTGGCGCAGCCGCCGTCCGGCTCGCTGGCGCAGGTCGAGATCCAGCCGCCGGTGGTGGGAGGCACGCTGACCTGGCGTAACCTGGCATATGCCGCCAACTGGTGGATCTTCGCAGGATTCGCCGTATTCATGTGGTTCCACTTCGTACGCGATGCCGTACGAACCGATCGGGACCGTGCCAAGTCCCCTGAGATGGCTCTGGAAGGTTAATCGTGGAATCGGCTCTGAAGCCCTTCCGGGTGCTCGCCTACGTGGTCGGCTGCATGCTGCTCGTGCTCTGCGTGGCCATGGTGGTGCGTTACGGCTTCGGCGACCCGACGCTGTCGAAGGTCATCGCGCCCATCCACGGCGGGCTCTACATGCTCTACCTGGTCGCGGTCATGAACCTGGGCATGAAGGCGCGCTGGACGTGGCAGTACATGCTCGGTGTCATGGTCGGGGGCACGGTGCCGTTCCTGTCGTTCTACATCGAGCGCCGGGTGACCCAGCGCGTGCAGACGGAGCAGGCGGCGGCGACAGCGGAGGCCTGAGCGCGCGGCGGACGCCTGAGCCCGCAACGGAGGCCTGAGCCCGCGGCGGAGGCCGTGTCACGGCCCCCGCCGCGCGGAGTTCAGCGGCCGATGCCGCGCCTGCGGGCCCTCTTGAGCCGCTCGCGCTGCGACGGGTCGAGCATCAGGTAACCGACCACAGGGGCGGCGATCACGCCGAGGATGACCAGCAGGGTGATCCATCCGGTCCCGAAGAAGATCAGCGAGAGCAGAACCGCGGCGCCTGCGCCAATGGCGTACTTCTGGATTGGCGACATACTCAACTTCCTCCGCTTCCGAACACGGAGCGCGTGCCCCGCCTCTCCTACATTCTGCGTCCCCTGTCCAACGAGTGAGCCCATCGCTTGGTTCCAATCGCGATGTATCTCAACGGGTGCGTCGTACCAACCGGAGGTCGCGGCGGAGCTCATCCGGAGTGGGACGTTCCAACGGATTACCTGACAAAAGACGGAACAACACCTGAGCCAGCGCCCCCGCTCTGGTCAGCGGCGCGCCGGGCGAGGGCGGCACGCCCTCGACGGCGGTGAAGAGCGTGGCGCCCAGGGACCACATGTCGGCGGCCAGGGTGGCGGAGGCTTCCGGGGCCGTGTAGGCCGGGAGCGTTCCCGACCTCAGCAGCGGGGTCAGGTGGGCCCGGCCCCGGTCGTCGATGAGGACGTTGCCGGGCTGGATCCCGCCGTGGAACGCCTCCCCGGCCTGGAGCTGCTCGATCAGGGCGAGCCCCATCGCGGCCACCACGGGGATCGGCAGCGGCCCGAACAGCCCGATGATCACGTCCAGCGGGCGGCTCACGGCCAGGAGCTCCAGGGTCTCGCGGATCACGTCCGTCGCCGGCGCCCCCGCCGGGTGGAGCATGGCTCTGATCAGCGTCCTGAGCGGGTCCGCGCCCTCCGCGGGCACCTGCCCCGGCGGGCGGCCCTCCACCGCGAAGTGCAGCGTGGCGGCCAGGGCCCACAGGTCCGCAGAGGGCAGCATGCTGAGGCTGGGGAAGCCGAAGCCGGTGAGCACCGCCCGGCCCGTCGGGGTGAGCAGGACGTTGCCGGGCTCCACGCGCCCGTGCACGATCCCGGCCTCGTGAGCCGTCGTCAGGGCGGACAGGACGCAGACGCCGACCCGGGCCGCCTGCGCGACCGGCAGCGGGCGGCGGGCGCGTACGGTCTGCTCCAGCGACGCCCCCGACACGAACTCCATGACCAGCCACGGCGTCTGGTCCTCGATCACCACGTCGAGCACCCGCACGATCGAGGCGTGCCGGAGCCCGGACGCCCGGCGGGCCTCCTCCAGGGCGGCGTCGCGCAGCTCGGCCGGGACCCGCAGCTCCCTGACCGTGACATCGCGGTGCTCCGACTCGTCGAAGGCCAGCCGGACAGAGCCCGCGGCCAGGGGATTCAGCAGCCGGTAGCGACCGGCCAGCTTCCGGGTCTCACCCATGTCGAGGTGCACGATAGCGCAAGGCTGTCACGTCGCGTCACTGGCCAGCCAGGCCTCATGAGCCTCGTACAGTCTGCGCCAGAGCTTCTCCTTCTCCGGCCCGCTCACGTCCGTGAGCGGGAGCAGGAAGATGTCCGCCAGCGCCGCGTAGTAGTCGCGGGCGTTGTCCAAGGTCACCGAGAGCGTCCGGCCGCCGATGCGCTTCAGCTGGAGCCCGCGCAGGCTGTCCACGCCGTACGCGTCCCGTCGCTGGACGGTCGCGATGCGCACGAACCCGGACGTCGGCGACGTCGTCAAATGCCGGTGCATATCGACGAACGCCGACATGTCCGTCGGGGCCGGGCCGAAGTCCATGCCCTCGAACGAGCCGCTCGGATCGTGCTCGAACCGCCAGCCGCCCGGCGCGACCTCCGACGGGCGCAGGACGTACGTGAACGGCCCCTGCTCGTACGTGCCCTCGACCAGCGGCAGCGGCTCGTGGAACCCGTCCCCGAGCCCGAGGTCGGTCAGCCACGCACCGCCCGGATTGTCCTGCGACGGCAGGCCGCGCACGGTGAGCACCAGGTGGTTGGCGGTGATGCCGGGCTCGTCGCCGCGGTTCTGGACCCCGCCGACGTGCCTGGTCACGTCGTACCCCAGCGACCTGATCAGCTCGGAGAACGCGCCGTTGAGGTGGTAGCAGTAGCCGCCGCGCCCTCCGATGATGCGCTCGGCGGACTCGACGGGATCGACGGTGGTGGGGCGATCGAGCCAGATCTCCAGCGCCTCGTACGGCACCTTCTCGAGGTGCGCGGCGTGGAGCGCCCGCAGGTTCTCTGCGCTGGTGGGGGCGTTGAGGAGGCTGGGCAGGCCGATGCGGCGGAGGTATCCGGCTGTGTTCACCAGCCAAGTCTGCACTGTATGTGCACAAATTTAGGAGTGTCGTCTGCACAGGCCGCTTCTAGGCTTTCGTACGTGGCAGAGCAGCGACGCATCCTCGTGGTCGAGGACGATCAGACGATCGCGCTGGCCGTACGGAACCGGCTGGCCGCCGAGGGCTTCGACGTCAGGGTGGCCGGCGACGGGCAGGATGCCCTGATCCAGTACGGCAAGGCGGAACCGGACCTGGTGATCCTCGACCGGCTGCTGCCGGGGCTCGACGGGCTGGAGGTGTGCCGCCGGATGCAGGCGGCCAGGCCGGTGCCGGTGCTCATGCTGACCGCGCTCGGCGAGGAGACCGACGTCCTGGTCGGGCTCGGCGTGGGGGCGGACGACTACCTGGCCAAGCCGTTCAGCATGCGCGAGCTCGTGGCCAGGATCCACGCGCTGCTGCGCAGGGTCGAGCGGGCGGCCCAGCTCGCGGCCGAGGACACGGTGATCAGGGTCGGCGAGGTCGAGATCGACACCGCGGCCCGCCGGGTGTTCGTCGGAGGCGCGGAGGCGCAGCTCACCAGGACGGAGTTCGACCTGCTGCGCCGGTTGGCGGAGCGTCCCGGGCAGGTGTTCGAGCGGGACCGGCTGCTGTCGGACGTGTGGGGCTTCTCGGAGGCGGCGGCGACCAGGACCGTGGACAGCCACGTCCGGGCGCTGCGCCGCAAGCTGGGCTCCGACGTGGTGCGCACGGTGCATGGCGTCGGCTACGCCCTGGTGCGGCGATGAGGCCGCTCGACTTCCTCGGCCGCATCAAGGTCAAGCTCGGCATCGTGATCGTGCTGGCCGTGGGGACCGCGTTCGTGGTGAACGAGGTCGGGCTCAACTCGGGCCTGTCCCGCGAGTTACGCATCGCGGTCGCCGTGGTCCTGGCGTTGATCATGGTGCAGCTGCTGGCCACGGGGATGACCAAGCCGCTGCGCCAGATGGCCAGCGCCGCCCAGACGATCGCCAAGGGTCTGTACGGGCTGCGCGTGACCGCCACGTCGCGCGACGAGGTCGGGGAGCTGGCCAGGGCGTTCAACGCGATGGCCGCCGACCTCGGCGAGGTGGACCGGCAGCGGCGCGAGCTCATCGCGAACGTCAGCCACGAGCTCCGCACCCCCATCACCGGCCTGCGCGCGGTCCTGGAGAACGTCGTGGACGGCGTCTCCGCCCCCGACCCCGTCACCATGCGGACCGCGCTCGCCCAGACCGAACGCCTCGGCCGCCTCGTGGCCCAGCTCCTGGACCTGTCGCGGCTGGACTCCGGCGTACGCCTGATCGAGCCCGAGGCCGTCGAACTGGCGCCGCTGGTCGAGCAGGCGGTGCGCGAGGGGGCGCTGGCCCGCGACGACGTCGCGATCCGGGCGTCGGTCCCCGCCGACCTGGTGGTGCGCGCCGACCCCGACCTCCTCGCGCAGGTCCTGGCGAACCTCCTCGACAACGCGGTACGGCACAGCCCCTCGGACGGGGTGGTGACCGTGACCGTCGCGGCGAAGGGGGCCGGGGTGCTGCTGGCCGTCGCCGACCAGGGGCCGGGGATCCCGGTCGCGGCCAGGGGACGCGTGTTCGAGCGCTTCTCCCGGCTCGACGCCGGGCGGGCGGCCGACTCCGGGGGCGCCGGGCTGGGGCTGGCCATCGTGAAGGAGATCGTCGAGCTGCACGGGGGCTCCATTCGCATCGACGACTGTGCGGGATGCCGCATGGTGGTCGATTTACCAGGGAGGACGACGATGGCGGATGTGCCGCTGGAGGGCGGTGAGCGGGGCACGGGGACCGAGCAGTTGCCGGAGGCTCTGGACGTCGCTGCCCCGACGACGGCGGGTTCCGAGACCCCCGATCGCGCTGCGGAGTTGGTGGTCACCGCCTCGGCTGGGGACGGCGCCGAGGTGGTGGGCCCGGCGGCCGACGCGGTCGAGGGTGGTGCGGCTTCAGGTGAAGGGTCCCGTGACGCCGCCGGAGTCGCGGCTCTCGTAGCCCTGGCCACGGTCGGTACGCCCGGCCGCCCCGCCGCCGAGAGCGAGACGGGCGCCGTCGTCGCGGCCGGGCCGGCGGCAGGCGTGGGAGGACCCTCAGGGCTCGCAACCGGGGTGGGCGTGTCCGCGGGGTTCGCGGCGGGTGCGGGCGCGTTCGCCGGTGGCGGGGGTGCCGGGCTCGCGACGGGTGTGGGTGCGCCCGGTGGTGGTGTTGCCGCGGGGGGCACTGGGCGTGGTGCCGGGGTGCCGGCGGGCAGCGCGTTCGTCAGGATGATCGGGGGTGCGGTCATCGGTGTGCTGGTCGGGTTCCTGATCGGCCTGTTCGCCGCCGTGCTCGTCAGTGTGACCCTCAGCGACGGGATGGCCCTCGTCACGCTCGTCATGTGCACCGCGCTCATGGGCGCGGTCGGCGCGGGGATGGGGGCCGGGTCAGGGCGCCGGGCGGCCGTGGCGGCCTACCAGTCGGCGCAGGTCGCGGCGTACCAGTCGGCGGCCCAAGCGGCGGCGGGCCAGGGGAGCCCGCAGGTTGCGGCGCCGCACCGGAACCAGGGAGGGCCGCCGCCGCCCTACGTGCCGCCGCCCCTCTTCCCCAGGCCCGAGCTGCCCGACTCGCCCCGCTGGCTGCTGCCCGCGGCGGCCGGGGCCGGGGTGTTCGCGGCGGTGGCGTTGCCCGAGGCGCAGGTCGGGCTGGGGATCGTGCTGGTCGCCATGGTTCTGGGCGCGGCCGCGCTGCCTGCCGTGTTGCGACGGATGACGCCGTGGACGGTGGCGTTCGGGCTGACGGCGTACTTCCTGATCTCGATGGCGGCGGTGCGCGACGCGGACTGGCTGGTCGCGATCCTGCTCGTGGCGGGGGCCGGTCTGGGCGCGCTGGCCGTGTCGGGAGCCGGGGCCGGGTGGCTCGGCGTGATCAGGGGCGGCGTGTCCGTGATGCTGGCGCTCGGCCCGGTGCCGTGGTTCCTGGCCCAGCCGCTGAAGAAGCTGACCGCCAGGCGGCGCTTCATGCCGATGCTGGCCGCCCTGGGCATCACGGCGGTGCTGCTCCTGGTGTTCGGGCTGCTGTTCGCCTCGGCGGACGCGGTGTTCGCCTCCTTCCTGGAACGGCTGACGACCGCGCCGGACTGGGCGGAGTCGGCGCCGGTGCGGATCTTCCTGTTCGGGCTGTTCGCCGTGCTGCTGGCCGCCGTGGTGCTGGTCGCGCTCAGACCGGTGGTGGACCCCGTGGGGCCGGAGCCGAAGTTCACGGTGAGCAGGAGTGTCTGGATCGTGCCTCTCACGGCGGTGAACCTGCTGTTCGCCTCGTTCGTGGCGGTGCAGATCACGGCGCTGTTCGGCGGCAACACCTGGGTGCTGAAGACGGCCGGGCTCACCTATGCCGAGTACGCCAGGCAGGGGTTCTTCCAGCTCGTGGTGGTCAGCGTGTTCGTGCTGGGCATCGTGGCGGTCGCCAGCGGGATGCTCAAGGTCGAGCGGCGCGAACGCTGGCTGCTGGCCGCGCTGCTCGGCGTGCTGTGCGGGCTGACCATGGTGGTGCTGGCCTCCGCCCTGCACCGCATGAACCTCTACACCGAGGCGTACGGCCTGTCCAGGTTGCGCCTGTCCGTGCAGGCCACGGTGTGGTGGCTGGGCACGCTGTTCGCGCTGGTGCTGCTGGCGGGGGCGGCTCGGCTCCTGGGCCGCGGCTCCGGCTGGCTGCCGCGTACGGTCGTGCTGGTCACCGGGCTGGGCCTGGGCGCGTTCGCCATCGTGAACCCCGATCTCCAGGTCGCCCACACGCAGGTCGAGGTGCGCGGCGTGAGCAAGCTGGACTCCGACTACCTGGGCGACCTCGGCGCGGAGGCCGTACCGGCGCTGGACAAGCTGCCGGAGCCGCAGCGCAGCTGCGTGCTGGCCGACGTGGTCGCGGCCAACGGCCTGTCCCGCCCCGACCCCTGGAACGGCTGGAACCTCGACCGGGCCCGGGCTCGCGCCGTGCTGGCCGCCCGGCCGATCGTCAAGTCCGTGGAATGCCCTCCGGCGTATTCGCGCGGCTCTGATTGAATCTTGGTGTGAGGTTCGACGTAGTCATCAACGGCGGCCGGGTGCTCGACGGGACGGGCGCCCCGCCGTACCGGGCGGACGTCGCGGTCGCGGACGGCAAGATCGCGGCGATCGGGAGGCTGGGCGGCGCCGGGGCGGAGACCGTGATCGACGCGACGGGGCGATTCGTCGCGCCCGGCTTCGTCGACTGTCACGCCCACGGCGACGCGGCCGTGTTCGACCCGGCGGTCCAGCGGGCGGCGCTGCGGCAGGGGGTGACCACGTTCGTGCTGGGGCAGGACGGCCTGTCCTTCGCCCCGGGCTCGGCCGCCACCGTCGCCTACGCCTCCCGCTACTTCGCCGCCGTCAACGGGCCGCTCGACGGCCCGCTCGCCGCCGATGGGCCGCTGACCGTCGGCGAGCTGCTCGGCGGCTACGACCGCGCCGTGGCGCTGAACACCGCGTACCTCCTCCCGCACGGCACCATCCGCTACGACGTCATGGGGCCCTCGCCCGAGCCGCCCTCCCGCGACCACCTGGCGGCCATGCTGCGGCACGTCGAGCGGGGCCTGTCGGAGGGGGCGGTGGGCCTGTCGACCGGCCTCGAATACCTCCCCGGCCGCTACGCCACCGCCGAGGAGCTGGCCGCCCTGTGCGCCCCGCTCGGCGGCCTCCCGTACGTCACCCATATGCGCGCGTACGGCCCTCAGGCCGGCGTGGGCATGACCGAGGTCATCGACATCGCCGAGCGCTCCGGCGCCGCCGTGCACGTCTCCCACCTGCACGGCCCCGCGGACGTGCTGCTGCCCCTGGTCGAGGAGGCGCTCGGGAAGGGCGTGGACCTCACCTTCGACACCTACCCCTACCTGCGCGGCAACACGATCCTGGCCATGGTCGTGCTGCCCGGCTCCGTGCCGGGCGCCGAGACCGACCGGGCGCTGGAGATGATCGCGTCCGACGAGCTGGACGGCTGGTGGCCGACGCTCGACGCCGTCTGGCCACGGCTGACCGTCTCGCACGCCCCGGGGATGGAGTGGGCCGAGGGCCTGACCATCGTGGCGGCGGCCGAACGGGACGGGTCGGCGCCCGCCGAGTTCTGCCGCCGTCTCCTGACGGAGACGCGGCTGGAGGCGGGCGTCGTGTCCGCCCGCCCCGACGAGGGCCCGGAAGGGGAGGAGTCGGTACGCAGGATGCTCCGGCACCCCTCGCACACCGGCGGCTCCGACGGCATCTATGTGGGCGGCCATCCGCATCCGCGGGGTTTCGGGGCGTTCGCCAGGTTCCTCGGCCGGCACGTGCGGGAGCTGGCCGACTGGACCTGGGAGCAGGCCGTGGTGCACCTGGCCTCCCACCCGGCCAGGCGCTTCGGGCTGACGGACCGGGGGCTGGTGCGGAGCGGGTTCGCGGCCGACGTGGTGGTGTTCGACCCGGCGGCGGTGGGCGACCGGGCGACCTACGAGGCGCCGCGCACGCTCGCGGCCGGGGTCGACGACGTGCTCGTGTCGGGCGTACGCGTACTGGCCGGGGGAGAGCTGACCGGCGCCACTCCGGGGCGTGCGCTCCGTCCATGATTGCGGCGAAGGTCTGAGATAGGGTCGGACGCGGACGAAAGGGGCATTGTGCTCGGGCAGCAGGTCTTCGCGGGTGGACTCGAACTCCCCCTCATGGTCGTGCACCGGGACGCGCTGGAGCACAACATCGAGACGATGGCGGCCTTCGTCCGCGATCACGGCATGGAGCTGGCGCCGCACGCCAAGACTCACATGTCCGCTGAGATCGCCGCGCTTCAGCTCGAAGCGGGCGCCTGGGGGCTCACCGTCGCGACGCCGCGCCAGGCGCGGGTGGTCCGCGGGTTCGGGGTGGGCCGGATCCTGGTGGCCAACCAGCTCGTGGACCCGGCGGGGCTCGACTGGGCCGCGGGCGAGCTGGAGCGGGATCCCGCGTTCGAGCTCCTGAGCTTCGTGGACGCCGAGGCCGGGGTGGACATTCTCGCTCGGCATGCCGCGTCCCGGCCGTTCCGGGTGCTGGTGGAGCTGGGGCACGAAGGCGGACGAGCCGGGTGCCGGTCCCTGGAGCAGCTGCTGAGCCTGGTGTCGTACGTGCAGGGGGTCCCGGGCGTCGAGCTGGCCGGGGTCGCCGGGTACGAGGGCGCGCTGAAGACCGCCGACGAGGTCCGGAAATATCTGTACTTGCTGCAGGAGGCCGTCGAGTACGTCCGCCTCAAGAACCCGATCCTGACCGTGGGCGGCAGCCAGTGGTTCGACGTGATCGGCCGCGAGCTCGTCACCACCCAGGCCAGGATCCTGCTGCGCAGCGGCGCGTACGTCACCCACGACGACGGCTACTACCGCGAGCGCACCCCGTTCAACCGCATCGAAGGGGAGCTGCGCCCGGCGCTGGAGGTCTGGGCGCACGTGCTGTCCACGCCCGAGCCCGGGCTGGCGATCGTGGGCATGGGCAAGCGCGACGCGCCCTACGACGAGGGGCTGCCCATCCCGCGCCGCGACGGCGTCACGATCGTGAAGATGCAGGACCAGCAGACGGTCGTGCGCGCCGACGGGCTCAAGCCCGGCGACCTGCTGGCCTTCGGCATCTCCCATCCCTGCACCGCGTTCGACAAGTGGCGCGTGCTGCCCCTGGTGGACCAGGACTACCGTGTCGTTGGCCAGATAACCACCAATTTCTAGGGAGACACGGTGAAAAAGGAGCTCAGGACCACCGAAGGCGCCGCCCCGATCGGCGCCTACTCGCAGGGTCTCGTGGTGGGGGACTTCGTCTACACCTCCGGCATGGGCCCGCTCGACCCGCAGACCGGTGAGATCGTCGGCGACGACGTGGCCACCCAGACGCACCAGGTCATGCGCAACCTCGGAGCCATCCTGGCCGCCCACGGCCTCGGCTTCGACGACGTGATCAAGTCCACGGTCCACCTGCAGCACCTCGAGCGCGACTTCGCCGCCTACAACGAGGTTTACAAGTCCTATTTCAGCCAGCCGTTCCCCGTGCGCACCACCGTAGGATCCCAGCTGTTGGGCATCCTGGTGGAGATCGACTTCGTCGCTCACAAGAGCGCTTAAGGTCTGCTTGTGGACAGTTCGGTGTACGTCTTCGTCGAGGACCTGCGCGGCGAGGGCGTCGAGCGGGTGCTCGACAGGATCAGCGCGTACGGCGTGAGCGGCATCACCGTCGGCGCCGTCCACCACGCCTCCCGCGACGTCACCCCGCACGGACTGTCCCGGCTGACCATCCGCCACGACGGGGCGCACTTCCCCCCGCCGTCCGATCTGTTCGCCGGGCTCCGCCTGTCTCCCGTGCCCGGCTATCTGAACGCCCTCGACGGGCTTCGCGAGGCTTGTGCGAAGCGGTCCATGAAGCTCCACGGATGGACGGTCTTCCTGCGCAACGCCACGCTCGGCACGAAGCATCCGGACGTGACCGTACGCGACTGCTTCGGCGACCGCGGCTCGCTCACCGACCTGTGCCCCGCCCACCCCGACGTGCGCGAATACGCGGTCGCGCTGGCCCGGGCGGTGGCCAGGCTCGGGGTCGACAGCGTGGTGGCGGAGTCGCTGCACTTCAGGCCGCTCAAGCCGCAGCGCTCGTTCGTGCCGCTGGGGCCGATGGACGCGTACCTGTTCGCGCTCTGCTTCTGCGACTACTGCATGCGCCGCGCCACCGACCTGGGCGTGAACGCCGAGGTGGCGCGCGACGAGTGCGCCAGGATCGTGGGCGGCGTGTTCGACGGCGACCCGCCCGCGCAGGGGGAGGTGACCCGGGCCGCGCTCACCGCCTACGCGGGGCCCGACGTCGTGGCCTACGCGCGGGCCCGGTCCGAGACCGTCACCACGCTGGTGTCCGAGGTGGCCTCGGCGGTGGCAGACGAGGGCTCCAAGCTGGTGTTCATCGACTCGACCGGCGCGGTCAAGGGCTACACGGACGGGCTGCCCACGCCCGGGCTCGCGGCGCACGACGCCTGGCAGCTCGGGGTCGACCTGGTGGCGCTGGGTGACCTCGTCCCGGCCTTCGGGGTGCTGGCGTACGCGCGGGACGCGGCTCGGGTGGCCGACGACGTGGGCGCCTACCTGCGGTCGGTGGGCAAGGACCGGGAGGTGCGGGCGGTGCTGCGGCCCGGCTACCCGGACAGCGACTCGACGGACCGGCTGGTGGCCAAGGCCCGGGGCGCGAAGGCGGCGGGCGCGCTCGCCGTGGACTTCTACGCGTACGGGCTGGTGCCCCACCCCGTGCTGGACCGCATCCCGGCCGCGCTCTCAGAAGCGTTGTAGCCCGTCCAGGAGGGCCGAGACGGTCGCCGTGGGGAAGTCGTCGGCGACCGGCAGGCCCCGGAAGACCGCCCGCATCCACACGGCCCCGGCCAGCAGGTCGACGATCAGCATCGGGTCCACCGACCCCTTCAGCTCGCCCCGCCGTACCGCACGCTCGAAGATCTCCCGCTCCCGCGCGAAGCGGTCGGCGAAGAAGCGGCGGGCGTCCAGCTCGGGATGGCGGACGGCGGCGGCCAGCGCGGCGACGGCGATGTCGCTGGACGGCGGCTCGGTGAGCAGCCGCCGCACCCCCTCGACCAGCGCGACCAGGTCACCGCGCAGGCTCCCCGTGTCCGGCGCCTCGAACCCCAGCACGTCGGCCTCCACCAGCGCCGCCCCCAGCAGCGCGGCCTTGGACGGCCACCAGCGGTAGATCGTCGTCTTGTTGACGCCCGAATGCTCGGCGACCCCCTCGACGGTCAGCCCGTCGTAGCCCTTCTCCGCCACCAGCCGCAACGTCGTATCGAAGATCTCCTGCTGTTTCCTCGGCGCCATAGGGTCATTTTCTCCCGGCGAAGGCCGTGGCCACTCCCAGTCCCAGGTAGACGAAGCCGCTGACGTACCGGAGGGTCCTGGCCCGGGTGGTGAGCCGGGTGCCGAGAGCGCCGGCGGTGCAGGCGTACACGACGTCGGAGATCAGCCCCAGGAGCAGCAGCGTCAGTCCGAACAGCACCACCTGGAGCGCGGGCGAGCCCGCCTCCGGGCGCACGAACTGCGGCAGGAACGCCAGGAAGAACAGCGCCACCTTGGGGTTCAGCACGTTGACCAGCACGCCTTCGAGGAAGACCTTGCGCAGCGGCTGGGGCGGCGGCGCCACGCCCTCCGTCTCCTTGCCGGTGAACGCGCGGATGCCGAGATAGACGAGGTACGCAACGCCGGCCCACTTGACGACCGCGAACAGCGTCGCCGACTGCGAGATCACGTACGACAGGCCCGCGGCGGCGGCCGCGATGTGCACGAGCGTGCCGGTCTCCACGCCGAACGCGCTGGCCAGGCCCGCCGCCCTGCCCTGGGCGAGGCCCCTGGCGGTGATGTAGAGATGGTTCGGGCCGGGGATGAGCACCAGGGCGAGCGAGGCCGTGATGAAGAGGGCGAAAGTCGTTGGCTGAATCACGAAACAGCAGCGTAAAATGCCTTTGGTATGTAGATGAGGGCCAATCTTGGTCCAATTTCCTGGACCAATGGGATGTCAGTGGGGCGTGGCATAGTTTCTGGCGTGAACGGTCTTCTCGTCGGGCGCTCTACAGAGCTGTCCGGACTGGTGCGGGTGCTGCAGTCGGCAGCCGAGGGCACGGCCGGGGTGGCGCTCGTCGGCGGAGACGCGGGCATCGGCAAGACCCGGCTGATCTCGGAGCTGGTGTCCGAGGCCCGCGAACGCGGTTTCCACGTGCTGGTCGGCCAGTGCGCCGAGCTGGGCGACGCGCTGCCCTACCTGCCGCTGGCCGACGCGCTGCGCGGTGCCGAGCCGGCCGTGCGCGAGGCCGCCGCCGCCCATCCCATGCTGGGCCAGCTGCTGCCGGGCGTGGAGAGCGCCCCTTCGGCGGGGCTCACGCAGCAGCGGCTGTTCGGCTCGCTGCTGGGGCTGCTGGCCGACGTGCAGCCGGTGCTGTTCGTGATCGAGGACCTGCACTGGGCCGACCGGTCCACCCGTGACCTGCTGGTCTTCCTCAGCCGCATGGTGCAGAGCGAGCGGGTCTGCGTGGTCGGCACCTACCGCACCGACGACCTCCACCGCCGCCACCCGCTCCGGTCGGTGCTGGCCGAGCTGCGGCGGCTGCCCACGGTGATGGGCGTCGAGCTGGGGCCGCTGGGCTCCGGCGACATGTCCGACTATGTCACCACTATGGGTGAGGTGGGCGCTCAGGAGCTCGGCCTCATCGTGGCCCGCGCCGACGGCAACCCGTTCTACGCCGAGGAGCTGTTCGCGGCGATGGCCGAGGGCGACAGCCTGCCCGACGGGCTGGCCAGCCTGCTGATGTCCAGGGTCGAGCTGCTGTCGGAGGCCGGGCAGCGGGTGCTGCGGGCCGCCGCCGTGGCGGGCCGGCGGGTGGAGGACGAGCTGCTGCGGGAGGTGTCGGGGCTGCCGCTGGCGGAGTTCGAGGAGGCGGTCAGGGAGATCGTCTCGCGCGGGCTGCTCAGGGTCGACGGCTACGGCTACACCTTCCGCCACGCCCTGCTGCAGGAAGTGGTCTACACCGATCTGCTGCCCGGCGAGCGCACGCGGCTGCACGCCGCCTTCGCCAAGCTGCTGACCTCACCCGCCGAGCTGGCCCACCACTACCTCGCCGGTCACGACCTGGCCGGGGCGCTGGCGGCCTCCGCCGAGGCGGGGCGCCTGGCCGAGCGGCTCGGGGCTCCGGCCGAGGCGCACAGCCACTACGACCAGGTGCTCGGCCTGTGGGAACGGGTCGAGGGCGCGGCGGAGCTGGCCGGGGAGGGCCGGTTCGCGCTGGCGCTGCGCAGCGCCGTGTCGGCGGCCGACAGCGGCGACAAGCATCGTGCGATCACCCAGCTCAAGGCCCTGCCGCAGACGTCCGAGGTCAGCGAACGCCTGGCCTACTACCTCTACGAAGCCGACGACCAGCCGGGCGCCATCGCGACGGCGGAGCGCGCGGTGGAGAGCGCCGAGGATCAGCCCGCGCTCGCCCGCGCCCTGGCCACCTATGCCCGCACCCTGCTGTGGAGCACCCGCCACCGCGAGGTCGAGGCCCTGACCGCGCGGGCGCTGGAGACCGCGCGCGCGTCCGGTGCCAGGGACGCCGAGGTGGGCGCCCTCCTCACGCTGGCCGCCTACGTGGAGCACCAGGGCGACGTGGCCAGGGCTCACGAGCTGATCGAGAGCGCCTCCGCCGAGGGCTCCGGCGACCTGGCGATGGACCTGCGCGCCCATTTCCAGCACGCCCGCATCCACTACGAACAGGGACTGCTGGCCAAGGCCGCCGAGGTGGCCGACGCCGGCGTCCGCGTGGCGACGGAGACCGGGCTCAGGTGGAGCACCTACGGCACCGACCTGCGCTTCCTGCGGTTCCTGATCCACTACGTGGCCGGTGAGTGGGACCAGGCCGAGGCGGTCGCGTCCGGCTTCGGCACCCGGGTGGGCACGCTGCCGGAGGCGACGCTGTCGTCGTTCGCGCTGTTCATCGAGGTGGCGCGGGATCTGCCCGCGGTCGAGGCGCGGCTGAGCTGGGTGCGGCCGTTCTGGTACGACGAGCTGGCCGGATACATCTCCCGTGGCCTGGCCGCCGAGCACGCGCTCTGGCACGGCGACCCCGCGGCGGCGCTCGACCACGTGCGGGCGGTCCTGGCGCCGATGGTCGACGGCTACGCGTGGATCCTGCGGCTGGCCGCCATCGGCCTGTGGGCGCTGGCCGAGCTCGGCACCACCGAGGGCGCCGACGAGCTGCGCGCCCGCGCCCGCCTCGCCGTCGAGTCCGGGCCCACCGGCGAGCCCGGCCATCTGGGGCCCGAGGGGCTGGCCTGGGCGGTGCGGGTGGAGGCCGAGTGGCATCGCGTGCACGGGCGGCTCGACGTGGAGCTGTGGCGCCGGGTCGTGGAGGCGTTCGACTTCGGGTTCGTCTACGAGGTGGCGCGGGCTCGCTGGCGGCTGGCCGAGGCGCTGCTGGCGGCCGGCGACCGGGAGGCGGCGCAGGCGGAGTGGGCCCTGGCGCGGGAGACGGCGGAGCGGCTGCGGGCCACGCCGCTGGCGAACGCGCTGCAGGAGTTCGGGCGGCGGGCCCGGTTCGTGCCCGCCGGCGGGCACGGCGGCGGCCAGGGCGACGGCGGGCTGACGGCCCGGGAGACGGAGGTGCTGCGACTGGTCGCCGAGGGCCTGACCAACCGGGAGATCGGGGAACGGCTGTTCATCGCGCAGAAGACGGTCAGCGTGCACGTGTCCAACATCCTGGGGAAGCTGGAGGTCTCCACCCGCACGCAGGCGGCCGCGGCCGGACGGCGGCTGGGGCTGCTGGCCTAGCGCGGGGTCAGGCGGGCCGGGTGAGGTGGTCGATGAGCAGGTCGATCCTGGCTTCCTGATGCTCGGCCGGGATCCGCCCGTCGTGGGCCAGGGTGGCCAGGCCGTGCAGGGAGGCCCACACCACCTCGGCGAAGACGCCGGGATGGTGCTCACCGGCCACCGGCTCCAGCGCGAGCACGAACTCGCCGAACGCCGCCCGCAGCTCCTCCGGCGTCTCGTCGGTGGCGAAGGGGATGGCGACGGGCATGACGAACATGGCCTCGTACAGGGCGCTGTGGGTGCGGGCGAAGTCGAGGTAGGCCGTCGCCACCCGGCGCAGCACCGCCTGGGGGTCGCCGCCCGCCGTTCGCGCTGCCCGGAGCTTGTTCGCCAGCTCCACGAACCCCTCGATCGCCACCTCCCGCACGATGGCGTCCTTGCCCTTGAAGTGGCTGTAGAGCACCGGCTGGCTGTATTCGACGCGCTCCGACAGGCGCCGGGTCGTCACGGCGTCCCAGCCCTCGGACTCGGCCAGTTCGCGGGCGGCGGTGATGATCAGCTGGTGGCGCTGCGCGCGTTCGCGTGCTCGGCGGGCGGCTATCGACATACCTCGCATGCTAGCATGACTAGGAGTCCTAGCGTTGCTCCTGTCAGCTGGTGATGGTCAGGTCGCGGAAGAGGAAGTAGCTCGCGATGTCGCTCTGCAGGTACTGGTGGTAGTACGTGGCCATGGGCTTGGCGGCCTTGTCCGCGGTGAGGACCGTGATGACCACGTACTTCTTGGACGCGCTCGAGCGCATCTTGCCGTAGGCGTAGCTCTTGAGCGTCCTGTCCGTGTGCCACTTGACCGCGTCCGAGGTGAGCGACGCCAGGCGCGTGGCCATGGCCTTGGCGGCACCCTCGCTGGGGAAGGACAGCAGGAGCTGGACCGCCTTGATGTGCCCGCCGTTCGCCGAGTACGCGAGCTGGACGGCTCGCTGACAGTTGTTCTTGGCCAGCACGCCCTGGCCGTCCACCGGGTCGCAGCTGTCGTACGTCCACCCGGCGACCTTCTTGGCCTGGAGCTCCACGTCTCCCAGCTTGAAGTCCCAGTCCTCGAACTCGTCGTCGGTGAGCGGCGAGCCGGGATCCACCCGCTTCGAGGTGCTGGAGCTGGTGTCGCTGGGGGCCGGGGTGGGCTCGGCGGGCTCGGAGGTGGGCGGGTCCGACGGGGCGGCCGACGGCGGGTCGGACTGCGGCGCCGTCGTGGTCGTGGGGACCGGGTCGGCGGTCGGCAGCGCGACGGGCGGTTTCTGGCCGGAGTCGCGCATGTAGAGGAACGCGACGACCCCGCCGCCTATCAGGAGGACCGAGACCAGGCCCACGACCAGGCCGATGACCAGGGCGTTGGTGCCCTTCTGCGGCGGAGCCGGGGGTGGCGGCGGGCCTGGGACGGGGCCTGGGGCCGGGAGCAGCAGCGTGCCTTGGGGCCCGGTCGGGTTGCCGTACGGCGGCCCGCCCGATCCCGGCGGCTGCCCCTGCCCGGCCCCGTAGCCACCGTGCCCATTCGGCGGCCCGTATCCGGGCGGCGGGACCCCCTGCCCACTCGGCGGCCCATATCCGGGTGGAGGGGCTCCCTGCCCAGGAGCGGGCCCGTATCCGGGTGGCGGGGCTCCCTGCCCAGGCGGTGGGCCGTATCCGGACGGAGGGGACCCTTGGCCAGATCCGGACCCGTAGCCACCTTGCCCAGGCGGTGGCCCGTATCCGGGTGGTGGGGTGCCCTGCCCGGGTGGGGTCGGGTAGCCGGGTTGGCCGTATCCCGGTTGGCTCTGGCCGTAGCCGGGCTGCGGAGGAGGGCCGGCTTGGCCGGGTGGCGGGCCGTAGGGCTGCTGCGGGCCGTACCCCTGCGGCGCTCCTTGCGCGCCCCACGGGCCTTCCGGCTGGGGCTGGGGCGGGGGAGGCTGCGGAGGGTATGCCATTGCTCCATTGTGGGGTAGCTCATCCCCATCTGCCCCAGCCACCCCCCAAATCTCAGGAGGCCGTACGCGCCTCTTCGCACACCTGGCGGCGGTATTTCCCGGGTGCCAGCCCGTACTGCCGCTTGAAGGCGTTCCCGAACGCGAACTCCGACCCGTACCCGACCCGCTGCGCCACCTCCGCCACCGAGACGTCGGACTCGCGCAGGATGCGGCCCGCCGTGGCCAGGCGCCACCACGTGAGGTACGCCAGCGGCGGCTGCCCGACGAGGGAGGTGAAGCGGCGGGCGAAGCCGGCGCGCGAGAGCCCGGCGTGGGCGCCGAGCGACTCGACCGTCCAGTGGTGGGCGGGGGCGCGGTGGATGGCGTCCAGCGCGCGGCCGATGGCCGGGTCGGCCAGCGCGGCGGCCCAGCCCGATTCCCTGCACGCGTCGGACTCCAGATCGAACCAGGCGCGCAGGATGTAGAGCTGGAGGACGTCGAGCAGGGACGTGACGACGGTGTCGGCGCCCGGCCGGGGGTTGTCGATCTCGCCGGCGAGCAGTTCGACGGCGGCCCGGAGTTCGGGGTGGTGGCCGAGCGTGGTCGGCAGGTGGATCACGTCGGGCAGCGCGTTCAGGATCGGGTGGGTCCTGGTGGGGTCGAGTTGGTAGCCGCAGCAGAGGGTGACCGTCTCGGCCCCGTCGCCGCCCTCGATGGTCGAGGCGAACAGCTCGGCGTCCAGGTACGGGTCGCAGACCGGCCCGGCGAGCGGCGTGCCGGGGGTGTCGGCCAGGCCGTACCCGTCGCCGTGCGGGAAGAAGATCACGTCGCCCACGCTCAGCGGCATGGGCTCGCCGCCGGGCGGGATGAGCCAGCAGGACCCGCGCAGCACAATCTGGAAGCCGGCGGACCCCGGCACCTTCGGGAACTCCTTGCCCCACGGGGCCCGCCAGGAGATGCGCACGGAGGTCGGGCGGCCGGTACGCATGAGGGCGACGACGTCGCTCAGCACATCCATGTCACCAGTCTAAGGCAGGAGACTCTCGCGTATAAAAAGTAGTGTTTGAAGCATTGGATATCTCAATCTCGGCTCCTACTGTTGGTCAGGCATTTCCTGACTCGCTGAGAGGACCGATTGACATGATCAAGGTTGGCATCATCATGGGGAGCACCCGTCCCGGCCGCAACGCCGAGGCGGTGGCGCAGTGGGTCCACGAGCTGGCGGCCAAGCGCGGCGACGCCGAGTACGAGCTGGTGGACCTGAAGGACTACGCCCTGGGCAACCTGGACGAGCCGCAGCACCCCGCCGCGGGGAACTACGCGCACGAGCACACCAAGCAGTGGGCGGCGAAGATCGCATCCTTCGACGCGTTCGTCTTCGTGACGCCCGAGTACAACCACTCGATCCCGGGCTCGCTGAAGAACGCCATCGACTTCCTGTATGCGGAGTGGACCAACAAGGCGGCCGGTTTCGTGGGTTGCGGGGTGGGCGGCGCGGTCCAGGCCGTCGGGCACCTGCGCGACGTCCTCTCCAATGTCGGCGTGGCCACTGTGCAGCAGCAGGTCACGCTCTCGATCTTCACCGACTTCGAGAACATGACCGCGTTCAAGCCCGCCGCCGTGCACGAGGACAAGCTCGGCGTCATGCTCGACCAGGTCCTCGCCTGGGGCGGCGCCCTCCGCCCGCTGCGGGCGGCCTGACCACGCATTCGCGCCCGGCTCTCGGTGGTACGGCTACGGCCCGGCGAACTCGCCGACCACCGACGAGCCACCGCACCCCGGCACTCGCGGTTCGAGGGGGCTGGGGTGACGGGGTAGGCCAAGTGCCGGGAGCCGCCCCGGCGCTACGCCGGACGCCGACGCGGGGGGTGGCGGCGTAGGGATGGCGCCGTGGGGGCGGCGGAGCCGGGGCGACGGCGTGGCCGGTCGGTGCTGTGGCGGGGCGGGCGCGGTGCGGTGGCCGGGGGCGGGGGCTCGGTCGTTTCCTGGGGTGGCGGCGGGGTGGCAGATCTTGGGGTCGTTCTGGGGGAACGGCTGATCGGGGGTGGGGCGGCGGGGCGGTCGGGTGGCGCAACCCGACCGTTATCCCTATTTTCCTACCGGATTGCTAGGTTGTGCTTGTCGGAGGCCGATTGAGGACCGCCGGGAGGCACAAGTGGGACCCACACGGCGCCGGGCCGACCATGCCCGGCAGGTGGCCGACCTGCTGCGCAGGCAGATCGTCCACGGGCACTTCCCGCGCGGCCAGTTGCCGCTGGAGGCGGCGCTGGCGCGCGAGTTCGGCGCCTCGCGCAACACCGTGCGCGAGGCGCTCGGGCTGCTGCGCGAGGAGGGCCTGGTCGAGCGGTGTCCGGGCGTGGGCACCACGGTGGCCAGGGAGAAGTACCCGCACGGCCTGCACCGGCTGCTCGGCCTGGCCGAGACCCTGCACGAGCACGGCGAGGTCACCAACCAGGTCAGGACCATGACCCTGATGGAGCCGCCCAGGGCGGTCAGCCACCGGCTCGACCTGCCCGCCGGCGAGCAGGTCGTCTACCTCGAACGGCTGCGCCGTCTCAACGGCCTGCCCCTCTCCCTGGACCTGACCTACCTGGTGCGGGACGTCGGAGAGCCGCTGTTCGACGCCGACCTGGAGCACAACGACATCTTCGTGCTGCTGGAGAGCATCATGGGCCAGCCGCTCGGCACGGCGGAGCTCACCCTGGAGGCGGTCAACGCCGACGCGCACACCGCGGCCGTGCTCGACGCGCCGCCCGGCGCCGCGCTGCTCATGGTCGAACGGCTCACCCACCTGGCCGACAGCCGACCGGTCGACCTGGAGTTCATCCGCTTCAGGGGCGACCGGCTGACCATGCGCGGCCACCTGAACCGCGCCACGGACAAGGAGTGACGATGGCCCTGATCACCCAGCGGGTCGAGGTCCCCGTGACCATCGACGAGGCGCTCTGCATCGACGGCTGCACACTCTGCGTCGAGGCCTGCCCGCTGGACTCGCTCGCGATCAGCGACGAGACCGGCAAGGCGTACATGCACGTGGACGAGTGCTGGTACTGCGGTCCCTGCGCCGCGCGGTGCCCCGTGGACGCGGTCACCATCAACATCCCCTACCTGCTGCGATGAGGGAGAGCACGATGCGCAAGGCCCTGGCGGCCGTCGCGCTGCTGGCGGCGGCCGGGTGCTCGGTCACCGGCGCGGCGGGCGGCGAAGGCAAGACGAAGATCGTCATCGGCTACCAGTCGAAGACCATCAACACGGTGACGGCGGGCACGCTGCTGCGCTCGCTCGGCTACCTGGAGAAGCGGCTCGGCGGCAAGTACTCCGTCGAGTGGCAGGACTACGACACCGGCGCCCCCATCACCGCGAAAATGGTGGCCGGGAAGATCGACATCGGCTCGATGGGCGACTACCCGCTGCTGATCAACGCCTCCCGCACCCAGGGGATCCCGGCCGCCCGTACGGAGCTGGTCTCGATCACCGGCTACAACCTGCGCGGCGGGCTCAACATGGTCGTCGTCCCGCCCGGCTCCAAGGCGAAGACCCTCGCGGACCTGAAGGGCGCGAAGATCTCCGCCAGCCTGGGCTCGGCCGGGCACGGCACGCTGGTCCAGGCCCTGGAGAAGGCCGGGGTCACGGGTGTCGAGGTGGTCAACCACCAGCCCGCGGTGGGCGCCTCCCAGCTCGAGTCGGGCGGGGTGCAGGCGTACGCGCAGTTCGTGGCCTGGCCGGGGCTGCTGGTCTTCCAGCACAAGGGGCGGCTGGTCTACGACGGCTCCGCGCTGGACGTGCCCACGTTCCACGGTGTGGTGGTGCGTCAGGCGTACGCGAAGGAGCACCCCGAGGTCGTGGACGCCTTCCTCAAGGCGCAGATCGACGCCACCCGCTACCTGCACGACCACCCGCTGGAGGCCGCCGAGTCCGTGGCCGGGACCACGGGCCTGCCCGCCGAGGTGGTCTACCTCTACAACGGCCCCGGCGGCATCTCCACGTTCGACGTCACGTTGAAGCCGCAGCTCAAGGCGGCGCACGAGCACGACGTGCCGTTCCTCAAGCGCATCGGCACCGACTTCGCCGGGGTGGACGTCTCCGCATTCGTCAACGACACGTACCTGCGCAGGGCGTACGGGCCCTCGTACGACAAGGACCTGGCCTCCACCGCGAACCCCGCCCGGATCACCGGCACCGACCCCGCCTGCGGCGGCCAGGTCACCGACCCGAGGACGGCGTCCGAGCTGTGGCCGGCCGGCGCGGCGACGACGCGGCCCGCGGCCACGCCCACCTGCCTGCTGCGCCAGATCGCCAAGGCCGGTACGGCGGTGCGCGCCGCGTACGTGCCCGACACGACCACCGGCACCCGGTGGTTCGCCGACGGCTCGGTCTGGCTCCGGGACCCGGCGGCACCCGAGCGGTCGCGGTTCCTGCCGTTCACCACGCAGGACGGCGCCGACGCCTACCGGAAGGCACACCCCGGGACCGAGCCCGTCACCTACGAGGCCGCGCTGAAGGCGGCCGGGCGGGGCGGCGACGCATGACGAGCGCCGAAGTACTCCCACGCGAGACGACCGGCCCCCGGAAGGCGCGGAAGGTCACCACTCCGCCCCGGGCCGGGAAGGGGCGGTGGGCCGTCAGGGTGGCGTCCGTGGCGGCGGCGGCCGGCCTGTGGCAGCTGCTCACCGTCACCGACGCCCGGCTGTGGCTCAGGTTCGACCGGTTGCCGACGCTCGACGAGATCGCCCGCGAGGCGGCCAGGCAGCTCGCCACCCAGGTCTACCTGCTCGACCTGCTCCAGAGCCTGATCCGCATCCTCACCGGCTTCGGCCTGGCCACGGTGGCGGGCATCGGGGTGGGCGTGCTCGTGGGCAGGTCGGGCCGCACGCGTGACGTGCTGCTGCCGCTGCTCGAAGCCGTCCGCCCGATCCCGGCCATCGCGCTGGTGCCGGTGGCGATCCTGCTGTTCCCGACGGACGAGCAGGGCATCGTGTTCATCACGTTCGTGGCCGCGTTCTTCCCGATCATGGTGAGCACGCGCCACGCCGTACGGGCGCTGCCGACGCTCTGGGAGGACGCCGTCAGGACGCTCGGGGGCGGGCGCCGCCACGTGCTCCGGTACGTCGTACTGCCCGGGATCCTGCCGGGCGTGTTCGGCGGGCTGTCGGTCGGCATGGGCGTGTCGTGGATCTGCGTGATCTCGGCAGAGATGATCTCCGGCGAGTTCGGGATCGGCTACCGGACCTGGCAGTCGTACACGCTCGTGGACTACCCCGCGGTGATCGTCGGGATGATCACCATCGGCCTGCTCGGCTGGCTCACCTCGGCCGTGGTCGAGCTGGTCGGCCGCCGGATCACCCGCTGGCTGCCGCGGGCGGAAGGAAGCGGGCGATGACCGCGGGGCTGGGGTTCGCCCTCGACGGGCTGTCCCTCGGCTACGGCGGCGGCCTGGTGCTGCGCGAGGTCGATCTGGAGGTCGTGCCGGGCGAGGTGCTGGTCGTGGTCGGGGCCTCGGGCTCCGGCAAGTCCACGCTGCTGCGGGCGCTGGCCGGGCTGCTGGCGCCGTACGAGGGGCGGATCCTCGCGGACGGCGCCGAGGTCGCGGGCACGTCGGGAGAGCGCGCGATGGTCTTCCAGGACGACGGCCTGCTGCCGTGGCGGACGGTCAGGCGCAACGTCGAGCTGCCGCTGAAGATCCGGGGAGTGGCGCGGCGCGAGCGCGCGGAGCAGGCACGCGAGTGGATCGAGCGCGTGGGCCTCGCGGGGTCGGAGGACAAGCTGCCCCGCGAGCTGTCCGGCGGCATGCGGCAGCGCGTCCAGCTCGCCCGCGCGCTGGCCGGAGCGCCCAGGGCCGTGCTGATGGACGAGCCGTTCGGCGCGCTGGACGCCCAGACCCGGGCGCAGATGCAGCGCCTGCTGCTCGACGTGCTGCGCGGCACCCGGGCCACGGTGATTTTCGTGACCCACGACGTGGACGAGGCGCTGCTGCTCGCCGACCGCGTGGTGGTGCTGGGCGGCCAGGACGTCCGCTCGGTGCTCGGCGTGGCCGACGGCGACCGGAACGACCTGCGCGCCAGGATCCTGGAGGAGTTGTAGATGGAGATTCCCCCGATCGAGGACCGCCTGAGCCTGGAGTGCGAGGTGCTCGTCGTCGGCGGCGGCACCGCGGGCACGATGGCCGCGATCACCGCCGCCGAGCGCGGCGCCGACGTCCTGCTGCTGGAGAAGGCGCACGTACGGCACAGCGGCGCGCTGGCCATGGGCATGGACGGCGTCAACAACGCCGTCATCCCCGGCAAGGCCACCCCCGAGGACTACGTCGCCGAGATCACCAGGGCCAACGACGGCGTCGTCAACCAGAAGACGATCTACCAGACCGCCACGAGGGGCCACGCGATGGTCCGGCGCCTGGAGCGGTACGGCGTGAAGTTCGAGAAGGACGAGTACGGCGAGTACGCGGTGCGCAGGGTGCACCGCTCGGGCAGCTACGTCCTGCCGATGCCCGAGGGCAAGGACGTCAAGAAGGTCCTCTACCGGGTGCTGCGCCGCCGCGACATCAGGGAACGGGTCCGCATCGAGAACCGCGTCATGCCGGTCAGGGTCCTCACCTCGAACGGCCGGGCGGTCGGGGTCGCCGGGTTCGACACCAGGTCGGGACGGTTCGTCACGGTGCGGGCCGGCGCCGTGATCCTGGCCACCGGCGCCAGCGGGCGGCTCGGGCTGCCGGCCAGCGGCTACCTCTACGGCACCTACGAGAACCCCACGAACGCCGGCGACGGCCACGCCATGGCCTACCACGCGGGCGCCGAGCTCAGCGGCATCGAGTGCTTCCAGATCAACCCGCTCATCAAGGACTACAACGGCCCGGCCTGCGCGTACGTGGCCAACCCGTTCGGCGGCTACCAGGTCAACAACCAGGGGGAGCGGTTCGTCGACTCCGACTACTGGTCGGGGCAGATGATGTCCGAGGTCGCCGCCGAGATCGCGTCGGCCCGCGGGCCGATCTACCTGAAGCTCACCCACCTGCCCGAGGAGACGATCTCCGCGGTGGAGGGCATCCTGCACACCACCGAGCGCCCCACCCGCGGCACCTTCCACGCCGGGCGCGGCCACGACTACCGCACCCATGACGTGGAGATGCACATCTCCGAGATCGGGCTGTGCGGCGGCCACTCCGCATCGGGGGTCTGGGTGGACGAGCACGGCGCCACCACCGTGCCGGGCCTGTACGCGGCCGGTGACCTGGCCTGCGTGCCGCACAACTACATGATTGGCGCGTTCGTGTTCGGCGACCTGGCCGGGGCGCACGCGGCCGAGCATCACGTCCGGCCGCAGGCCCTGCCCGAGGACCAGGTCGCGGAGGCGCACGCGCTGGTCTACCGCCCGCTGGCCAACCCCGACGGGCCGCCGCAGCAGCAGGTGGAGTACAAGCTGCGCCGCTTCGTCAACGACTACGTGGCCCCACCGAAGACGGCCGCCAAGCTGGACATCGCGCTGGAGTCGTTCGAGCGGATGCGCGAGGAGATCGCGGCGATGGGCGCGCGTACGCCGCACGAGCTGATGCGCTGCGCGGAGGTCACGTTCATCCGCGACTGCGCCGAGATGGCCGCCCGGTCCTCCCTCACCCGTACCGAGAGTCGGTGGGGTCTCTACCACGAGCGCGCCGACCTGCCCGGTCGCGACGACGGCACGTGGCTCTACCACCTGAACCTCCGCAAGAGGGCCGACGGCGCGATGGAGTTCGTCAAGCGGCCGGTGGAGCCGTACCTGGTGCCCGTGCCCGAGTTCGAGCCGGTCGCGGGCGAGCCGGTGCTGCTGGGCGCGCAGTCGGCCGCCACCGTGCGGCGCTCGGACGGTGCGCGGAAGGAGCGGGCGGCCGTGGGGCGCTCGCCCCGGATCCTGGAGCTGCACCGGCTGGCCGAGGAGCAGCCCGACGTGGAGCGGCTCGCGCCCTACCTCGCCGACCCCGACCCCAAGGTGCGGCGGGCCGCCATCGCCACGCTCACCGAGACCGTCCCGGAAGGGGCGGGGGAGGCGCTGGTCGCCGCGCTCGGGGACGGCCACGGCACCGTGCGGCGGGCCGCGGCGACCGGGCTGAGGGAGCTGGTGGAGGTGCTGCCCGCCACCCCCTCGCTGGGCGCGGCCCTGGCCGGGTGCCTGACCGGCGCGGACGCCGTCGTCCGGGCCACCGCGCTCGACGTGCTGCGCGCGCTGCGGCTCGGTGACCGGGAGGCGTTCGCGGCGGGGATCGGCGACCCCGACCGCCGGGTGCGCATCGAGGCGATCCGCGGGCTGGTCTCGCTCGACGAGGCCGCCTTGGTGGCCACGGCCGTCGCCGACCCGTCGCGCGAGGTGCGCGTATGGGTGGCGAAGGGCCTCGGCCTCATCGGCAGATCGACAGGGTCGCTGGCGGTGCTCGCGGACGATGCCGACCCGCTGGTCAGGGCCGCCGCGCTGGAGGCGTCCGGCGCCGCGGGCGTCCCGCTGGAGTCGCGGGCCGTCAAGGGGCTGGAGGACCCCGACTGGCAGGTACGCGTGGGCGCGGCCCGCTGCCTGGCCGCCGCGGACCCGGCCACGGCGATCGGAGCTCTGGTCGCGGCCCTCTCGGACGCCAACCAGGACGTACGCAAGGCCGCCGTGCTCGCCCTCACCCCCTGGGCGACCACCTCCGAGGCGGCCGCCGGACTGCGCGCCGTCATTGACGATCCGGACGCCGACGTACGGGCCTACGCCCGCCGGGCGATCGAGAACACCTAGCCGGCGGCGGGGTCCTTGGCCGCCGTGGTGACGACGTCGGCGAGCGTGACCTCGGTCAGCAGGGCGTGCTCGTGCTCGCGCATCGCCGTCCAGATGTCGGCGAGCGGGCCGGCCACCCCGGGGAAGCGCTCGATCTCCTCCTCGATCCCCTCCGTCACGCGGATGACGTCGGCGAGGGTGATCTCCTCGGGAGGCCGGGCCAGCCAGTAGCCCCCGTCAGGGCCCCGCTGGCTGCGCACGAGCCCGGCCCGGCGCAGCTGCAGCAGGATGTTGTCGCAGAACCTGCGCGGGATGTCCTGACTGGAGGCGATCTTCTCGGCGGGCACCGGGCCGGGTGGTGCCGCCGCGAGGGCGACGGCGGCGCGCAGGGCGTAGTGAGTGCGGGCAGAGATCCTCATCACGCCGTGGTCGTGCTCAGGGCGAGGGAGCGGGCGGCCGGGCTGGGCCACACGTGGATGACCTGGTCCGGACGCAGGTTCAGGCGCTCGACGGTGCTGCGGGTGGCCTGGGCCCAGGCTTCCTGGCCGTCGATGAGCAGCTCCACGCGCACCTCGAAACCGAGGCGGACGATCCGGGTGACCGTGGCGGGGACGCTGCCGTCCTCCGGGGCGGTGCCGATCTCGATGTCGTGCGGGCGGACCAGGTGGCCGTCCAGCTCGGTGACGGGGCCGAGGAAGCGCATCACGAACGGGTCGGCCGGGTTGTCGTAGACCTCCGTGGGGCTGCCGATCTGCTTCACCTGACCGTCGGCCAGCACGACGATGGTGTCGGCGACCTCGATCGCCTCCTCCTGGTCGTGGGTGACGAACACGGTGGTGACGTGCACCTCGTCGTGCAGGCGGCGCAGCCACGTCCGCAGCTCCTTGCGTACCTGGGCGTCCAGGGCGCCGAAGGGCTCGTCGAGCAGCAGGACCTGCGGCTCGACCGCCAGCGCGCGGGCCAGGGCCATGCGCTGGCGCTGGCCGCCGGAGAGCTGGGCCGGGTAGCGGTCGGCGAAGTTCTCCAGGTGGACCAGCTCCAGCAGCTCCATCACGCGCTTGCGGATCTCGTCTTTGGGACGTTTGCGGATCTCCAGGCCGAAGGCGACGTTCTTGAACACGCTCATGTGCTTGAAGGCCGCGTAGTGCTGGAAGACGAAGCCGACATTGCGGCGCTGGGGCGACAGCCTGGTGGCGTCCACGCCGGAGATCAGCACGGTGCCCGTGTCGGGGGTCTCCAGTCCGGCGATGACGCGCAGCAGCGTCGACTTGCCGCCGCCGCTGGGGCCGAGCAGCGCGGTCAGGGATCCGGCGGCCACGTCGATGGAGACGTCGCTCAGCACCGGCGTTTCCCCGAACGCCTTGTTGACGCCGCTTACTTGGATGGCCATGAGGTTCAGCCCTTCGGGCGCAGGATCTTGGTGAGCAGGAGCGTGACGACCGCCACCAGCGCGAGCGCGGTCGCGGCGGCGAAGGCGGAGGCTTCGTCGAAGTTCTGGAAGCGTTCCTCCACGAACAGGGTCAGCGTCTGGGTCTTCTCGACCAGGCGGCCGGAGACGACGGCGACCGCGCCGTACTCGCCCAGCGCCCGAGCCAGGCACAGCACGACGCCGTAGGCCAACGCCCAGCGGATCCCGGGGATGGTGATGCGGCGGAAGGTCTGCCAGGGGCCGGCGCCGAGCGTGCGGGCCGCCTGCTCCTGCTCGTCTCCGAGCTCCTCCAGGACGGGGATCACCTCTCGGATGACCAGGGGCAGGGAGATGAAGACGGCTGCCATGACCATGCCGGGGATGGAGAAGATGACCTGGACGCCGAGGTTCTCCAACCATCCGCCCACAGGGGCGAAGCGGCCGTAGACCAGGATCAGCGCCAGGCCCACCACGACCGGGGAGACGGCCATGGGCAGGTCGATGAGAGCGTTCAGCAGCCGCTTGCCGGGGAAGTCGTGCCGTACCAGGAGAATCGCCGTGCCGACCCCGAAGACGGTGTTGGCCAGCACGGCCCAGAACGCGACGATCAGGGTGACGCGGAAGGCCGACTGGGCCTGGGGCGTGGCGAGCGCCTCCAGCACCGGGCCGAGACCGTTCGCGAAGGTGCGCCAGCCGATGAGCACGACCGGCAGCACGAGCAGGAACAGCAGGTAGAGGAGCGCGAGCGCGCGGAGTCCGTATTTAGCCACGGCGACTGCCCCACCGCTGCAGCAGGTCCAGCAGGACCAGCGTCACCAGGGCGACGACGAGCAGGACCGTGGAGACCGCCGCCGCGCCGACCGGGTTGTCGGTTTCGATCTGTCCGAAGATGTGCACCGAGGCCACCTGGGTCTTGAACGGGAGGTTTCCCGAGATCAGCACGACGGAGCCGATCTCGGCCATCGATCGGGAGAACGCCAGCGCGGTGCCCGACAACATGGCCGGCACCAGGTTGGGCAGGATGATGCGACGGAAGGTTTGCGCCGTGCTCGCGCCGAGTGAGGCCGCGGCCTGCTCCATGTCCCTGTCAAGTTCAAGCAGGACCGGCTGGACCGTGCGCACCACGAACGGGAGGGTGACGAACAGCAGCGCCAGCACCACGCCGGCGCGGCTGTAGGCCAGGTCGACGCCGAGCGGGCTCTGCGGGCCGTACAGCGCCAGCAGCACCAGCCCGGCGACGATGGTGGGCAGGGCGAACGGCAGGTCGATGAGCGTGTCGACCACGGCCTTGCCGGGGAAGCGGTCCCGGACCAGGACCCAGGCGATGACCGTGCCCATGACCAGGTTGATCACGGCCACGACCACCGAGGCGCCGATCGTCAGGGAGAGCGCCGCCCAGGCGTCCGGCGTGGTGACGGCGTCCCAGAAGTAGACGATCCCCCGCTCCTGCGAGCGCAACACCACGGCGGCCAGGGGGATCAGCACGATCAGGCTCAGGTACAGGACGGCCGCGCCCAGCCCGAGCGCGGTGCCCCGCTTCTGGCTGAGCGCCGCTCTGGAGACGACAGTCTGTGCGGACACGCGGTCCCTACTTCTCGATCGAGACCCCGAGCTTGCGCTCGACGTCGGCCATGACGCTGCCCTTGGGGTCGAAGAACTCGGTGGTCACCTTCGGCCAGCCGCCGAGGTCGGCGATGGTGAACAGGGCGGGCGGAGCAGGGAAGGAGACGCCCTGCACGCCCTTGACCACCGGCCGGTAGCCGTTGTCAGCGAAGATCTTCTGCGCTTCCGTGGTGTAGAGGAACTTCAGGAACGCCTTGGCCTCGTTGGGGTGGGCCGAGTTCTTGGCCACCGCGACCGGGTTCTCGATCAGGATCGTCGAGTCCGGGACCGTGTAGTCCAGCGGCTGGTTGTTCTGCTGGGCGAAGATCGCCTCGTTCTCGTAGGCGAGGATGGCGTCCCCCTTGCCGCTGGAGAAGGTCTGCAGCGACTTGCGGGCGCTGTCGTCCTGCACCGGAACGTTCGCGAACAGGGCGTTGAGGTAGTCCACGCCGGCCTGCTTGTCGGCGCCCTTGTTCGACTTGGCGCCGTAACCGGCCATGACGTTCCAGCGGGCGCCGCCCGAGGTGAACGGGTTGGGGGTGATGACCTCGACGCCCGGCTTGGTCAGGTCGTCCCAGGTCTTGAGGCTCTTCGGGTTGCCCTTGCGGGTGGCGATGACCACGACCGAGTCGGTGATCATGCCCTTGTTCTCGCCGGCGCTCCAGTCCTCGGCGACCAGGCCCTTCTTGACCAGGCGGGTCATGTCCGGCTCGAGGGAGAACGCGACGATGTCGGCCTTCAGCCCGGCCTCCACGGCCCGGCTCTGGTCGCCCGACGCCCCGAAGGACTTGGTGAAGGTGACGTTCTTGCCCTCCGGCGTGGCCTGGAAGGCCTTGATGATCTTCTCGTAGGCCGCCTGTGGCGTGGAGTACGCCACCAGCGACAGCTGTACCTGACCGCCCGACCCTCCGTCGGACCCGCCGCCCCCGCACGCGGCGAGAGTGGCGATCGACGCCATGACCGTAGCGGTCGCCAGAAGCCTGCGCACGTTCACCGATTCTCCTATATCCCTACTTAACAAGTCGATATTTGGATGTTAGGGCGAGCGGGCTTCCTTGGCAAGACCGCGACCCGGAACATTCCCTTCTTTGCTGGTAGGTTATAGTGGCTTTAGAGTCATCCGCCTCCGTTCATGAAGGGCAGATCCATGTCATCCTCCAGACTGCGCACCACAGCCGTGGCGAGCACCGCGATGCTCGCCGTCGTGGGGCTACTCGGCGCCTGTGGCGGTGGCGGAGCTGCCCAGACGGCGAAGAGCGGCGGGCAGCCCGTCTTCGGCGGCACGCTCACCTACCTCGAGCACCAGCCCCCGACCTGCCTCTACCTGCCGGCGGCCGGGTTCTATCCCAACGGCGGCATCCTCAATCAGATCACCGACAAGCTCACCTGGCAGAACCCGAAGACGCTCGAGATCGAGCCGTGGATCGCCAGCAAGTGGGAGGTCGACAAGGACGCCACCGAGTACACGTTCCACCTGCGCGACGGGGTGACGTTCAGCGACGGCAGCCCGCTGGACGCCTCCGCCGTGGCGGCCAACTTCGACGTGTACGGCCTGGGCGACGAGAAGCTCAAGCTGCCCGTCGCCGAGTTCGTCAACAACTACCAGCGCAGCGAGGTCGTCGACCCTCTGACCGTGCGCTTCCACTTCGACAAGCCGTCGCCCGGCTTCCTCCAGGGCACCTCGGTCATCGGCGCCGGGCTGGTGTCCAAGAAGACGATCTCGCTGCCGTACGAGCAGCAGTGCCAGCTCAAGAACATCGTCGGCTCCGGCCCCTTCACGCTGAAGAACCAGGTCGTCGACAAGGAGGTGGACCTGGTCGCGCGCAAGGACTACAACTGGGCGCCGCCGTCGTCGAAGCACCAGGGCCGCGCGTACCTGGACGAAATCAAGATCATCGTGACACCCGAGGACAACGTGCGCGTCGGCGCCCTCACCTCCGGCCAGGCCGACTTCGTCAGGTACGTCCAGGCGTACGACGAGAAGACCGTCAAGGACGCGGGCTTCCAGATCTACGCCGAGCCCACGCGAGGCGTCAACAACGGCCTCTACCTGCGGCCGCGCAACAGCATCCTGAAGGACGTCAAGGTCCGCAAGGCCCTCCAGGCCGGCACGAACGCCAAGGAGGTCGTCGACACCCTCTTCACCGCGAGTTACCCGCCGGCCACTTCGGTGCTCAGCCACCTGGCGCAGGGCTACGTGGACCTGTCGAAGGACCTCGCCTACGACCCCGGCAAGGCCAACCGGCTCCTCGACGAGGCGGGCTGGGCCAGGGGCGCCGACGGCACCCGGGCGAAGGACGGCGTGCCGCTGCAGCTCGGCGTGTTCGTCTCCGGCCCGCAGCCGCTGTCGAAGCAGACGCTCGAACTCGTCGGCCAGCAGTGGGCCCAGCTCGGCGTGAAGCTGGAGATCCGCCCCGCCGACGCGGGCACCCAGGCCGTGGACATCAAGGACGCCGAGAAGACCGCCGTCCAGCACGGCATGGTCGGGCGCGCCGACCAGGACGTGATCAAGAGCCACTTCCACAGCAAGAACCGCGACGTCATCCTGTCCGACGACACCAAGCTGGACAAGCTGCTGGAGGAGGAGTCGGCCGAGCCGGACGTCGCCAAGCGCAACGCCAAGGTCGCCGAGATCCAGCGGTACGTGCTCGACCAGGGCTACGCGATCCCGCTCTTCGAGGAGCCGCAGGTCTACGGCGGGGCGCCGTACGTCCAGGGGGTGGCCTTCGAGGCGGTCGCCAGGCCGTGGTTCTACTCGGTGTGGAAGTCGCAGCAGTGACCAGGTACCTGCTCGGCCGGGTCGGGCAGGCGGCGCTCGTGCTCTGGATCGCCTTCACGGCGAGCTACGTGCTGCTGCAGCTGCTGCCCGGCGACTCGATCCTGATCAAGTTCCAGAACCCCGAGCTGGGCCTGTCGCCGCAGCAGATCGCCGAGATCCGGGCCTATTACGGCGCCGGCGACCCGCCGCTCCTCGACTACCTGAACACCCTGCTCGGCTTCCTGCGCGGCTCGTTCGGCTACTCGATCGACACCGGCACGCCGGTCGTCGAGCGGCTGGGCGAGGCGCTGCCGGAGACGGCGAAGCTGGCCTCGGCCGCGTTCGCGCTGGCGGTGCTGATCGCCGTGCTGATCGCGTTCGCGGCCGGTTACAGCAGGACCTCCTGGATCAGGAACGCGCTGCTGTCGGTGCCGTCGGTGTTCGTGTCGGTCCCGGCGTTCTGGCTGGGCATCCTGCTCATCCAGGTGTTCTCGTTCCGGCTCAAGCTGGTGCCGGTCATCGGCGGCGGGCCGGTGCAGCAACTCATCTTGCCGGTGCTCACGCTGGCCGTGCCCATCTCCGCGCCGATCGCCCAGGTGCTGGCGCGCAGCATGGACCAGGTGTCCACGCAGGCGTTCGTGCCCGTGGTGGCGGCCAAGGGCGCCTCGCGGTGGTGGATCCTGTGGCGGCACGTCGCCCGCAACGCCGTGCTGCCGACCCTGACCGTGGCGGGGCTGACGCTGGGCGAGCTGATCGCCGGGTCGGTCGTGACCGAGACGGTCTTCGGGCGCGGCGGCATCGGACGGCTGACCGAGCAGGCCGTCAACGCGCAGGACACGCCGGTGATGCTGGCGGTCGTGGTGCTCGCGGCGGCCGTGTTCGTGCTGGTCAACCTGGTGGTGGACGTGCTGTTCCCGGTGCTGGACCCGCGGCTCAAGGCGGCCTCGTGAAGCGCAGGGGCGGGCTGGCGCTCGCCTGGGCGGTGATCGGCCTGGCCCTGTTCTGGGCCGTGGTGCCGGGCCTGTTCACCGGGTTCGACCCGATCGCGGGCGTCCCGGCCGAGAAGCTGCAGGCGCCGAGCGCGTACCACCTGTTCGGCACCGACGCGGTGGGACGCGACCTGTTCGCGCGGGTGGTGCACGGGTCCGTGCACTCGCTGTCGGGCGCGTTCGTGGCCGTGGCGGTGGGCCTGGTGCTGGGCACGCTGCTCGGGCTGCTGGCCGGATCCGTCGGCGGGGTGCCGGACGAGGCCGTCATGCGGATCGTGGACGTGCTGCTGTCGGTGCCCGGCCTGCTCCTGGCCCTGACCGTGATCATCCTGCTCGGGCCCGGCACCGTGAACGTGGCCATCGCGGTCGGCGTCGGCTCGGTCGCGGCCTTCGCCAGGCTGTCGCGCTCGGAGGTGGTCCGGGTGCGGCGCACCGACTACGTGGAGGCCGCGTTCGGCAGCGGCGGCCGGTTCCCGGCCGTGCTGTGGCGGCACGTGCTGCCCAACTCGCTCGGCCCGGTCATCGCGCTCGCGGCGCTGCAGTTCGGGATGGCCATCCTGGCCATCTCGACGCTCGGCTTCCTCGGGTACGGCGCCGAGCCGCCCACGCCCGAGTGGGGCCTGCTCATCTCCGAGGGACGCAACTACCTGGCTACGTCATGGTGGCTGACCACGCTGCCGGGCGCCGTCGTGGTCGCGGTGGTGCTCGCCGCCGGCCGCATCAGCCGTTCGATCGGGAGGCACGAGTGAGCCTGCTGGAGGTCCGTGACCTGGCCGTCTCCTACGACGGCAGGCGCGCGGTCGAGGGCGTCTCCTTCACCGTGGAGCCCGGCGAGGTCGTCGCCGTCGTCGGCGAGTCGGGATCGGGCAAGTCCACCACCGCGCACGCCGTCATCGGTCTGCTCCCCTCGAACGGCGCCGTGGACGCGGGCCGGATCCTGCTGGGCGACGCCGACCTGGCGTCCTGGTCGTCGAAGCGCATGGAGTCGGTACGCGGCGCCCAGATCGGCCTGATCCCCCAGGACCCGTCCAGCTCGCTGGACCCGGTCAAGACCGTCGGGGCGCAGATCGCCGAGGTGCTGCGCATCCACAAGCGTGGCGACCGGCGGGCGATCCGGAGCCGGGTCGTCGACCTGCTGGCCCGCGTGGGCCTGCCGGACCCTGAGGCGCGGGCCCGCCAGTACCCGCACGAGCTGTCCGGCGGCATGCGCCAGCGCGTGCTCATCGCCATCGCGATCGCGCTCGAACCCCGCCTGATCATCGCCGACGAGCCCACCAGCGCCCTGGACGTCACCGTGCAGCGGCGCATCCTGGACCTCATCGACGACCTGCGCGCGGAGTCCGGCACCGCGCTGCTGCTGGTGACCCACGACCTGGGCGTGGCCGCCGCCCGCTCCGACCGGCTGGTCGTCATGAAGGGCGGCCGGATCGAGGAGCAGGGCCGGACGCCGGAGGTGCTGGCCTCCCCGGCGGCCGACTACACCAAGCGCCTGCTGAACGACGCCCCGTCGCTGTCGGCGTCCCCGTTCCGCGACCCCCCTCCCGGGAGCGAGCCCGCGATCGTGGTGCGCGACCTGGTCAAGGAGTTCAAGGGGTTCAGGGCGGTGGACGGGGTCTCGTTCGAGGTGGCCCGCGGCACCACGCACGCGCTCGTGGGCGAGTCCGGCTCGGGCAAGACGACCACGGCCCGGATGGTGGTGCGGTTCGCCGAGCCCACCTCGGGAACGGTCACCATCGCCGGGGCGGGGGAGGGCCGCGGGTTCCGCCGGCACGTGCAACTCGTCCACCAGAACCCGTACGGTTCGCTCGACCCCCGGCAGCCGATCGGCGACATCGTGGAGGAGCCGTTGCGCAACTTCCGGCTGGGGGACCGGGCCGAGCGGCGCGCCCGCGTGCTCGACCTGCTCGACCGGGTCGCGCTGCCGCGGGACGTGCTCACCCGCAGGCCGCGCGAGCTGTCCGGCGGGCAGCGGCAGCGGGTGGCCGTCGCCCGCGCGCTGGCGGCCGGGCCCGAGGTCGTCGTGCTCGACGAGGCCGTCTCCGCCCTCGACGTCACCGTGCAGGCGCAGATCCTCGACCTGCTCGAACAGCTCCAGCGCGACCTGGGGCTGACCTATCTCTTCATCTCGCACGACCTGGCCGTGGTGCGGCAGATCTCGCACACCGTCTCCGTCATGAACAAGGGAAGAATCGTGGAATCAGGAACGACCCGGCGGGTCTTCACCGACCCCCGGCACGAATACACGCGCGAGCTCCTGGCCGCCATCCCGGAGCCCGCGATATGAGGCTCGGCTTCTTCACCCGGCTGCTGGACGACGTGCCCGCGGGCGAGCGCTACCGGCTGGCCACCGAGCAGATCGCGCACGCCGAGGCGTACGGGTTCGACACGGCCTGGGTCGCGCAGCACCACTTCGACGGCGCGGAGGGCGGCCTGCCCGCGCCGCTGGTGTTCCTCGCCCACGTGGCCGCCCGTACCAGCCGCATCAGGCTCGGCACCGGGATCATCACGCTCCCGCTGGAGCAGCCGGTGCGGGTGGCCGAGGACACCGCCGTGCTCGACCTGCTCACCGGCGGGCGGCTGGAGGTCGGCGTGGGCAGCGGCGGGACGCCCGCGTCGTTCGCGCCGTTCGGGCACGACAGCGCGGAGCGCTCGGCCGTCTACGCCGAGCACCTGGCGGTGCTGCTCAACGCCTGGTCCGGGGGCGACCTCGGCGGCGGCAACCGGCTCTACCCGCCCGCGCCGAGGCTGCTGGAGGCGGTCTGGCAGGCGACGTTCTCGGTCGGCGGCGGCGTACGCGCCGGGCAGGCGGGCCACGGACTCATGCTCTCGCGCACGCAGCCCCGCCCGGCCGACGACCCGCAGGCCACGCTGGCCCAGATCCAGCGGCCCATCGTGGACGCCTACCTCGAACACCTGCCGGCCGACGCGGCCCCGCGGATCATGGCCTCCCGGACCGCGTTCGTGGCCGACAGCCGGGCCGAGGCGCTGCGCTACGCCGAACTCGGGCTCGGGCGGGGGCGACTGCCGTTCGAGCTGCCGGACAGCGACCTCGACCGGCGCATCGCCGCGTTCGACGTGCACGTGGGCACGCCGCAGGACGTCATCGAGAGCCTCAAGGCCGACCCGACCCTCGAACGGGTCACCGACCTGGTCCTCCAGGTGCACTCGGTGGACCCGCCGCACCCGCTCGTCCTCCGCTCGATCGAGCTGCTGGCGACCGAGGTCGCGCCCGCGCTCGGCTGGGTCCCCTCCACAGAATTGAGCACCACATGATCGCCGACGTCATCGACCACCTGGCGGGCATCCAGCCCGGCTCGTCGCTCGACCGGCTGCGCGCCCGCCGGCCCGCCGCCCGCGAGCACGCCCAGCGCAGCTACGACGCGCTGTTCCGCCCCGAGACGGAGGAGGAGATCACGCTCGTCGAGCGGGACGCGGTCGCCGCCTTCGTGGCCGGGCTGCACGACGACCCCGGCATCGCCCGCTTCTACGCCGACCGGCTGGCCGAGCTCTCGCCCGGGCTGCTCGCGGCGGTCGAGTCGGAGGTCTCGGCCGGGGCCACGACCGGGCCGTACGGGGTCTACCCGGGCGAGGGCCCGCTGTCGGTGGAGAGCGACGAGGGGCTGCGCTACCGGGTGCGGCGCCCCGGCGACTTCGGCGTACGGCTCGCCGCCGCGTTCGAGCACGCCCACCTGCTCGTGTTCCGCCCCAGGGAGGCGGGGCGGGAGTCCCTGGACGCGCTGGCCAGGGCGGGCTGGAGCGCCACGGGCGTCGTGACGCTGTCGCAGCTCGTCGCCTTCCTCACCTTCCAGATCCGCGTGGTGGCCGGGCTGCGTCACCTGCAGAACGGAGTGACCTCATGACTCAATTGGCGTTCACGCGGGATCAGCTCGGGTGGGAGCCCTGGCTGACGCCCCTGGAGACGGACGAGCTGACCGACGAGCACTACGAGGCGCTGGTCGACAAGGCCCGCGCGAAGTCGCCGTACTTCCTGCTCCTGGCCAGGGACCCGGCGATCCTGCAGGCCAGGACGAGGACCGACAACGACATCTTCTACAACGCCGACGGCGGGCTGCCGCGGGCCGGGCGAGAGCTGGCCGCGACGGTGACCTCGCGCCGTAACGGGTGCGTGTTCTGCGCCTCGGTGCACGCCCGCTTCGCCGCCCACTACTCCAAGCGGGCCGACGACGTGCAGCGGCTGCTCGACGAAGGGGTCAACGCGCCCCAGGACGGTGAGTGGCAGGCGATCATCGACGCCTCGGTGGCCCTGGCCGCCACCCCGGCCGAGTTCGGCGCGAACCACGTCGAGGCGCTGCGCGCGGCCGGGCTCGACGACCTGGCGATCAGCGACGTCATCCACGCGGCCGCGTTCTTCAACTGGGCCAACCGCCTCATGCTCTCGCTCGGCGAGCCCGTCGAGGAGCCCGCGTCATGACGGCGGAGCTCGACCATCTCGTCTACGCGGTGCCCGACCTGGCCGCGGGTGTCATCGCGTTCGCCGAGGCCACCGGGGTGACCCCGGTGCCGGGCGGGACCCACCCGGGTGGAACCGCCAACTACCTGGTCGGCCTGGGCCCTACCGCGTACCTGGAGATCATCGGCCCGGACCCGGCGGCGCCGGGCGCGCGGCCACGCGCGTTCGGCCTGGAGACCCTCACCGCGCCCCGGCTCGCCGGGTGGGCGGTGCGGCCCGACGACATCGACGAGACGGTACGGCGGGCCCGCGCGCTCGGCGTCGACCCCGGCGAGGTCCAGCCGCTCTCGCGCCGCACGCCCGCGGGCACGCTGCTGGAGTGGCGCCTGACCAGGTGGGCCGACCCGGCGGCGATCAACCCGGTGCCGTTCCTCATCGACTGGGGCCGGACGGCGCACCCGGCCGCCTCCGGGCTGCCGCAACTGCTGCTGGCCTCCTTCACCGCCACCCACCCCGACCCCGACGCGCTGCGCCGCGAGCTGGCCGCGATCGACGCGGAGCTGGAGGTATCGAAGGGGCCGGAAGCGGCGTTGCGGGCGGTGCTGGACACCCCCCGCGGCCCCGTGACCCTGAGCTGACGATCACCCGTGCCCGTCCCCGCGCGGACGGGCACGGGTCGTCCCACGGCTCAGGGCGCCTTGTACTCGGCGGCCTTGCCGCAGTAGCTGATCCCGACCGGAGTGCTGCTGAACCGGCACACTTGCACGACCACACGATCGATGGCCGTGACCCCCGCCGGGTCGGACAGCGCGAGGGCGATCGCGACCTTGGCGTCGTCCGCCTTGACGGCCTCGGAGTCGACGAGGGTGGTGCCCTTGTAGGCGGAGAAGGTGGCCTGCGAGTACATCCCGTCAGGGGCGCACGACGAGATCGGCGCGTCGTCGGCCAGGAAGCCGTCTACCTTGACGACAGGCGCTTCGGCCCATTCCAGGGTCCCCTCCGTGACCCCGCGCAGGCACTGGTCACCGGAGTCGGCGTGGAAGGCGACCGCGGCCTGGGCCGCGATCGCGGGTTGAGCCGTCAGCAGGCCGGCGGCGAGCACCGCCCCTGACGCGAGCCGAGCACGTAATCGCATGGCGTCGACCTTTCGGGTGATGGATGGTGGTGCCGGGTCAGGCGCCCACGAGGGTGACCAGGACGCGCGAGGGGTCGTTCCCGGCGAGGGGGACGGCGAAGACCGCCGTGCGCTCGCGGGCCCCGAAGACGACGAAGCGCAGGCCGTCCTCGTCCCAGGTGTCCTGGACGTCGGAGGTGATCTGCGCGGACGCCGAGCAGTACGCGGGGCTTCGGTAGAGCAGGTGCAGCGAGGCGCCCAGCGGGACGTGCTCCGACGGTTGCGCGGCGAGCGGGCCGCGCAGCCGTACGCGCAGCTGCCGCAAGGGGGTCAGCCAGTAGCGGTCCAGCTCCGCCGAAAGGGCCATCAGGGCCACGGCCTCCGCCAGGCCGAGCGCCACCAGCGGCGGGCCCGGGTCCGCCGGGACGGCCAGCAGGCTCGCGGCCAGCAGGAGCCCCGCGCGGGCGAAGGCCCGCACGTCCACCGGCCTGGAGTGGGCGCCGAGGCAGCCGCAGGACGCGGCGGGCGCGGCCACGTACGAATAGGTGAGATACGCCAGGAACCCGGCGGAGAGCAGCGCGGCCATCGCGCCCTCCCAGGGCGAGACGGGCGGCAGCAGCAGGACGGCGGCCACCGCGAGCTCGGCCACCCCGACGATCCGGAGCGCCGGGACCGCGCGCGCCGCGCCGACCAGCCGGGCCAGGGCGGTCTGCCCCGCCTGTACCCGCATCCGCCGGCTGAACAGCTTCATCAGGCCTGCCCAGGCGAGGAACAGGGCGATCACGTACGGCTGCGTCGCGGCGATCCCGTGCATGCTCAATGCTCCTTCCTAGTGCGGGGAGAAGACGGTGGCGATGTCGACCTCGTTCGTGTCGGGCCGCCAGGCGCCGAGGATCTGCACGTGCTGGGCGACCCTCAGCATCGACAGGTCCGAGGTGGCCGGCGACTCGGAGTGGATCGCGACCGACTTGCCGGCCACGACGTGGCACAGCACCTCTTTGCCGTTGTGGTCGAGGTGGATGGTCTTGTCGGTGATGTTTTTGATGTGGCCCTTGATGTTGACGATGTTGAGCCAGACCGACTCGGCGGCGAGGGTGCCGTCCGGCATCCGCACGCCGCGGGCGTACAGGCCGTCGCCGGGCTTGGCCGCGTCGAACGCCACGGGGCCGAGCTTCCACAGGCTGGTGCCGTCCACGACCTTGATGTTGTGGATGACCATGTTCGAGCCGAGGACGAGCAGCGTGTTGTCCTTGATCGAACGGATCCGGCCCTCGGCGAAGTTGGGGTCGGGGGCACCCGGGTCGACGTCGAGCGCGGTGTTGGCGAAGGCCGCCTCGGGGCCGAGCGAGCCCATCGCGCTCGCGGCCACGACCGTGGCGCCGCCGCCGAGCAGGGCGGACCTGAGCATGTCTCTTCTGGTGGTCATCGTCGCCCCCTCACGCCGCGTCGATCGAGCAGGGACGCAGGCCGGTGGAGAGGCTGGCGATCTTGCTGTACGCCGCCGGCGTGAGGTCGATGATCCGGTCGGTGGCGCAGGTCGAGCCGCAGCAGCTGCGCTCGCCGCAGAACAGGTCGGTCTGCGGGCCGCAGTCGGCGATGGAGGTGACGACGCTGACGCCGCTGCACAGGTTGGTGGTGCGGTGCTGGAAACCGCAGGTCCGGCGGGAGAGGTTGAAGCCGCAGGTGTCGGGGTGGGTGATGGCCCAGCAGGCGTCGGAGGTGTTGGGCCAGGCGTGCTGGAGGCTGCCGGAGTTGCAGGTGCCACAGGCGCCCTTGCCTGTGGTGCTGCACGGTCCCCAGGCGGTGCCGCAGCAGAACCAGGAGACCTCTCCCTGGACGGCGGCGTATAAGTCGATGGGGGTCTCGGGGGGCTGGGTGCGCGCCATGCGCGTCCTCCTCGGGTGAGCTCTGGACGGTCTCGGTGGGGGGTCCTGAAACTTTCCGACTCGATCTATGAGTACCATGTAAGGATTTTTCGTCAATGCCCCTATTTTTGGCGCTTTATGGGGTCACGGGATCGTCCCATGATCTACTGAGCCAATGAATACGACGGGCGTGGCAAAGGTCGACGGCATCCGGTTGCACTACACGCGGGCCGGCGACGGGCCCCTGGTGGTGCTGCTGCACGGCTGGCCGCAGACCGGTCACTGCTGGCGGCACATCGTCGAGCCGCTGGCAGACGAGTTCACGGTGGTGGCTCCCGACCTGCGGGGGTACGGGCTGAGCGACAAGCCGGCCGGCGGCTACGACAAGCGGCGGATGGCCGCGGACATGGCGGAACTGGTGGACGCGCTCGGGTTCGGGCGGGCCGCGGTCGTCGGGCACGATCGCGGCGCGCGGGTGGCCCACCGCTGGGGTCTCGACCGTCCCGACCAGGTCGGCAAGGTCGCGGTGCTGGACATCGTGCCGACGCGCGAGATGTTCCGCCGCCTGGACGCGACCGTGGCCGCGGGCTACTGGCACTGGCTCTTCCACCTGCAGCCCGACCTGCCCGAACGCCTGGTGGGGCACGACGTCCGGGGCTATCTGGAGTACTTCTTCGAGCGCTGGACGTACAACCGGCACGGCCTGCCCGCCGAGGCGGTCGACGTCTACGTCCAGGCGTTCGGCCGTCCGGGTGCCCTGCGCGCCGGGTTCGACGACTACCGGGCGCACGAGCGCGACCTCGCGCTCGACGACGAGGACGCCGCCGCGGGGCGCCGCCTGACCATGCCCGTGCTGGCCCTGTGGGGGTCGGTGGGGCTGCCGGCGCGGTTGCCGTCGGAGGAGATCTGGCGGGAGTACGCCGCCGACGTCACCGCCGCCGAGATCCCCGAGTGCGGGCACTTCATCGCCGAGGAACGCCCGGAGGCCCTGCTCGCCCACCTGCGGGAGTTCCTGCGCCGCTGACCGGGACGCGGGTCCGGCGTGGCGTTCGCGATCGTGATGGGTTAGGTTAGCCTCACCTAATGATTGCGGCGGGAGGCTGGCGCTGGTGGAGCCCTATCGCATGTTCGACGTGCGTGTGGCCAGGTTGGAACGGTTGAGCCCATCGTTCCTCCGGGTCACCTTCACAGGGGAGGACCTGGGCATATTCGCCGACAACGGCTACGACCAGCGGATCAAGCTCATCCTCCCCCTCCCCGGCCACGGCCTCGCCCACCTGCCCACCGGCTCCGACTGGTTCCCGCGGTGGCGCGAGCTGGACGACGACAGGCGCAACCCCATCCGCACGTACACGGCCAGGCTGGTCAGGCAGGCCGAGCGCGAGGTGGACGTCGACGTGGTCATGCACCCCGGCGGCGACGGGCCGGTGGCGCGGTGGGCGCAGGAGGTGCGGCCCGATGACGTCGCGGTGCTGTTCGGCGGCGACGCGCGGCACCCCGAAGCGCACGGGAACGTGGTGTTCCAGCCGCCGGCCGGCACCGGCACGGTGCTGATCGCCGGCGACGAGACGGCCGTCCCCGCGATCTGCTCCATCCTCGAAAGGCTCCCCGACGGCTTCACGGGCACCGCGCTCATGGAGGTGCCCTGCGAGCAGGACTTCCTGGAGGTCCGGACCGCCAGCCAGGTGAAGATCGAGTGGCTGGCCAGGGGCGACGCCGAGCGCGGCGCCCTGCTGGAGGCGGCCCTGCGGTCGGCCGCCGGCACGCTGCTGCCGCCGCTGCCCGTGCCCGACACGTTCGATGACGTGGACGTCGACGTGGAGGAGCTGTGGGAGGTGCCGGAGGAGGAGAGCACGGAGCCGCTGTACGCCTGGCTGGCCGGCGAGGCGGCGGTGATCAGGTCCCTGCGGCGATACCTGGTCGCCGAGCGCGGCATGGACCGGCGCGCGGTGGCCTTCATGGGCTACTGGCGCCAGGGCCGCGCCGAGCACAACGAGTGAGGAGCGTTCCATGACCCGCGCACTCGCCCTCGTGGCACTCGTCCTGATCACCATCGCGGGCTGCGGCTCGACGCGCCCCGCCGCCTCCCCACCGTCCGCCGCCGCCGTCAAGATGGCGCACAAGTACGGCGAGACCGCTGTCCCCGCCGCCCCCAAGCGCATCGTCACCGTCGGCCTGCTCGAACAGGACGCCCTGCTGGCCCTCGGCGTCACCCCGGTCGGGGCCACGACGTGGATCGGCGACTACCCGGGCGCGATCGGCCCCTGGGCCAAGGACGAGCTGGGCACCGCGCCCCTCCCGCAGGTCCTCACGGACACCGGCAGCGGCCCCCAGTTCGAGAAGATCGCGGCACTCAAGCCCGACCTGATCCTGGCCCTCTACTCGGGTCTCACCCAGGAGCAGTACACGACGCTGTCGAAGATCGCGCCGACCGTGGCCCAGCCCAAGGAGTACATCGACTACGGCATCCCCTGGCAGGAGCTCACCAGGAAGGTCGGCGTCGCCGTCGGCCGCGCCACCGAGGCGGACACGCTGGTCAAGCAGGTCGAGGACCGGTTCGCGCAGGTGCGGAAGGAGCATCCGGAGTTCCAGGGCAAGACCGCGCTGATGGCCACCGTCTACGAGGGCTACTTCGTCTTCGGCAGCCAGGACCCGCGCTCCCGCCTGCTCGCCTCGCTCGGGTTCAAGCTGCCCGACGGCCTAGACCAGGCGATCGGCGACAAGTTCGGCGCGAACATCAGCCGCGAGCGCCTCGACCTGGTCGACACCGGCGTGATCGTCTGGAGCTCCGCCGACGTCGCCAAGGACCAGGGCACGCTGCACGCCGACAGCGTCTACAAGGGGCTCGGCGTCGTGAAGGAGGGCCGGGAGGTCTTCCTGCAGGAGAACACCGACCAGGGCAACGCCGTCTCCTTCGTGACCGTGCTGAGCCTGCCGTACATGCTCGACGGGCTGGTGCCGCGGCTCGCCGCGGCCGCCGACGGCGACCCGGCGACCAAGGCGTGAGACCCCTCGCACTGTCGGCTGGCGCGCTCGTCCTGGTCTGCCTGCTGTCGCTCTCGCTGGGCGCCCGCCAGGTCCCGCCCGACCAGGTGGTGGGTGCGCTGGCGGGGACCGTGACCGACCGCGACGTCCTCGACGTGATCTGGTCGGTACGGGTGCCGCGCACGCTGGTCGGCGTGCTGGCGGGGGCGGCGCTCGGCCTGTCGGGCGCCCTCATGCAGGCGCTGACCCGCAACCCGCTCGCGGACCCGGGCGTGCTCGGCGTCAGCGCCGGCGCCGCGTTCGCGGTCGTCGTGTCCATCGGTGTGCTGGGCGTCTCGGCGCTTGCCGGATTCGTCTGGTTCGCCTTCGCGGGGGCGCTGGTCGCGAGCGTCCTCGTCTACGCGCTGGCCGGGCTGGGCCGCGACGGGAGCACGCCGGTCAAGCTGGCCCTCGCCGGGGTCGCGGTGACGTTCCTGCTGAGCTCGGTGACCAGCGCGTTCGTGCTCGTGGACCCGGAGTCGCTGGGCCGCTACCGGTTCTGGTCGGCGGGGTCGCTGTCCGGCGCGGGCGCGGACGTGCTGCCGCAGCTCCTGCCGTTCGTGCTCGCCGGGTCGGCGCTCGCCCTGGCCTGCGGGCCCGCGCTCAACAGCCTCGCGCTCGGCGATGACGTGGCCAGAGGGCTGGGCCGCCGGGTGGGCCTGGTCCGGGCGCGGGCGGCGGCGGCCGTGATGCTGCTGACGGGGGCCGCCGTGGCGGCCATCGGGCCCGTGGTCTTCGTCGGGCTGGTTGTGCCGCATCTGGCGCGGCTCGTCGCGCGGCCGGGCGGCTCCGAGACCGACCACCGGCTGCTGCTGCCGACGGCCGCGCTGCTCGGGCCCTGCCTGCTGATCGCGGCCGACGTGGTGGGCCGGGTGGTGGCGCCGCCGATCGAGGTGCAGGCCGGGCTGCTCGTGGCGTTCGTCGGCGGGCCGTTCTTCGTCGTCCTGGCCCGGCGTAAGCACCTGGCGGAGCTATGACCCAGCTGACCTTCAGGCTGTCCGTGCCGCCCGTCTCCGGGGTGCTGCGCCCGCGCGTCATCGTGGTCTGCCTGGCCCTGGCCGGGGTCGCGTTCCTGGCCTTCTGCCTGGGCATCGGGCTCGGCGAGGTCCCGCTCGGCCTCGGCGAGGTGATCCAGGCGCTCGCCGGCGCGGGCGACCAGGGCACCGCGTTCGTGGTGGGAGAGCTGCGCCTGCCCAGGGCGCTGACCGGGCTGCTGGCGGGCGCCGCCTTCGGGGTGTCGGGCGCGCTGTTCCAGACGATGACGCGCAACCCGCTCGCCAGCCCCGACATGATCGGCGTCACGCAGGGGGCGGGCCTGGCCGTGGTCGCGGGGATCGTCATGGGTGCCGGCGGGCTCCAGGTGCTGGGCTTCGCGGGCGCGGTGGTCGTGGCGCTGCTGACGTACCTGCTGGCCTGGCGGCGCGGCGCGAGCGGCTACCGGATCGTGCTCGTCGGGGTGGGCGTGTCGTGGATGTGCACGAGCGCCACCGAGTACCTCATGGTCACCACCGGGAACTTCCAGGCGCAGCAGGCGCTGGGCTGGCTGTTCGGCAACCTGAACGGGCGCGACTGGGGCCACGTGGCGCCGCTCGCGCCGGCCCTGGCCGTCCTCGTGCCCGCCGCGCTCCTCCTCGGCCGCTGGACACGCGCGCTGCAGCTCGGTGACGAGGTGGCCGTCGTGCTCGGGGCGCCGGTGCAGGCGGCGCGGCTGACGCTGCTGCTGACCGGGGTGGCGCTGGTCGCGTTCGGCACCGCGGCGGCCGGTCCGGTCGCGTTCGTGGCGCTGGCCGCGCCGCAGATCGCGCAGCGGCTGGCCCGCACCGCCTGGCCGCCGCCGCTGGCCGCCGGGCTCGCCGGATCGTTCATCGTGCTGGCCGCCGACGTCGTCGCGCGGCTGCTGATCCCGGACGTCGAACTGCCGGTCGGCGTGGTCACCGGCGTGCTGGGGGCGCCCCTCCTGCTGTGGCTTTTGGCTCGCGCCCGCCGCCGTTAGATCGCTACCGCAGCGGGGTTAGCAGTACGTGACCATCAAGACACTCTACGGATTGTGTCAGCCTGACTACGTTCAGTGGTGAATGCCTCACGGACATCTGCTGTCACAGGCGAGCGATTGCGAGGGAACATGTCGACGGAGCCTCGGTTGAGCTTGGACACCCGGGCCGCGCGCAACCTGGCCACCACCACCAAGACGCGCCCGCAGATGCAGGCGATCACCTCCCGCTGGCTCCTGCGCAGGCTGCCGTGGGTCGACGTGCGCGGCGGCACCTACCGGGTCAACCGCCGGCTGACGCACCACATCGGGCGCGGCCGGGTGAGCGTGGTGCTCAACGGGGCGGACGACGTGCTCATCGTCCCGCAGACGCTCCAGGAGATCCCCCTGCTGCGCGGCTTCGACGACCTCGACGCGCTGGCGGCGATCGCCTCGACGTTCGCGCCGCGGGAGTTCCAGGCGGGAGAGGTCATCGCCGCGGCGGGCACGCCGGTCACCGACACGTACGTGATCGCCCACGGCCGGCTCGAACGGCTGGCCGCCGGCGCGTACGGCGACGCGCAGGCCCTCGGCGTTCTCACCGACGGCGCGCACCTGGGCGACGACGCGCTCGTGCAGGAGAGCCCCCGATGGCCGTTCACGGTCAGGGCCGCCACCTCCGGCACGATCCTGGTGGCACCGCGCCACGAGATCCAGCAGCTGCTCGGCGACACCCCCGCCCTGCGCGAGCACGTCGTCCGCTACCTGGAGGAGACGCGCAAGCCGGTCAACCGCCGCGGCGAGGCGGCCGTCGCGCTCGCCTCGGGGCACGCGGGCGAGCCGGTCATCGACGGCACGTTCGTCGACTACGACATCCGGCCCCGCGAGTACGAGCTCAGCGTCACGCAGACCATCCTGCGGGTCCACACCCGCGTGGCCGACCTCTTCAACGACCCGATGAGCCAGCTCGAACAGCAGCTGCGCCTGACGGTCCACGAGATCCGCGAGCGCGAGGAGTGGGAGCTGGTCAACAACCGCGAGTTCGGCCTGCTGCACAACACCGACTACGACCAGCGGATCAGCACCTGGTCCGGCCCGCCGACCCCCGACGACCTGGACGACCTGATCAGCATGCGGCGCAAGACCAAGATGCTGCTCGCCCACCCCAAGGCGATCGCCGCGTTCTTCAGGGAGTGCAACAAGCGCGGGCTGGTGCCGGGCAGCGCCGACGTCGACGGCCACGAGATCCCGGCCTGGCGCGGCATCCCGATCTTCCCCTGCGGCAAGATCCCGATCTCCGAGCACCAGACCACCTCCATCCTGGCCCTGCGCACGGGGGAGGAGGACCAGGGGGTCGTCGGCCTCTACCAGACCGGCCTCCCGGAGGAGCACGAGCCGGGGCTCAACGCCCGCTTCATGGGCATCAACTCCCAGGCCGTGATGTCGTACCTGGTCAGCGCCTACTACTCGGCGGCGATCCTGGTGCCCGACGCCATCGGCATCCTCGAGAACGTCGACGTCTCCGCGCCGCGCTCCTGACCGCCCGACTCCGGCTCGACTCCAGGAAGGGGCGCGTCATGCCCGAGATCGCAGCAGGTCCCACCGGTCTGGGCACCTCCGCGCTGCGCCTGCCGCTCTTCGACCGCCATCCCGTGCCACGGCCCGACGAAAGGGACGGGCACGAGCCGCCCAGGCCCGCTCCGATGGATCCCGCGCAGGCGGCGCGCAGCGCCGCCTACCGCCACAGTCTCGCCCCGCTGCCCTACCGGGAACGGCAGTGGGGCGACGGGACCTATCCGCCGCTCTACTGCCCCGAGCTCGTCAGGAACGACCAGGAGCTGGGCGACGAGGTGGACCGGCGGCTGGTGGCGTGGGCGGAGCGGATCGGCCTGCACGAGGGGCGCATGGAGGAGTTCGGCGCGACCGGCTACGGGCGGCTGGCCATGCTCGCCCACCCCGACGCCGACGACCCCGACCTGCTGCTGATCGCGGCGCAGACGAACGCCGCCTGGTGGGCGGCCGACGACTACTACGCCGACGAGACCGAGCTGGGCGCCACGCCGACGGAGCTGCCGCCGCGGCTCGCCCTCGTGACCTCGGCCATGGACCCGCCTCCGCCCGCGGGCGACTACACGCGCCAGCTCGAGGAGGCGATCGAGGCCGATCCCGTCCTGGTCTCCCTGCGGGCGTCCGTCAGCCACATCACCCGCCACGCCACCCCGTCGCAGGTCATGCGGATCTGCAACATCACTTCCCAGATGTACGTGAGCTGGGCCGCCTACGCCGCCTGGCGCTACCTGGAGACGCCGCCGCCCGTGTGGCGCTACCTCGCGGCCCGGCAGCACGACAGCTTCTACACGTCCATGACGCTCATCGACATCGTGGGCGCGTACGAACTCCCCGCCAATCTCTTCTTCGACAGGAGGTTCCACACTGCGCTCATGCAGGCGGGCACCGCCAGCGTCCTCGTCAACGACCTGCACTCCGTCGCCAGGGAGGCGGCCGACGAGCTCCCCGACTCCAACGTGATCCTGCTGATCGCCGCCGAGGAGGGCTGCCCCATCCGTGAGGCGACCGAACGAGCCGTGTCCATGCACAACGACTTCGTCAGAGGTTTCGAGGCCAGCCGGCTTGCGCTCGACGCCGTACCGTCCGTCGAGCTGAAGCGGTTCCTGCGCGGGGCGCAGAGCTGGATGGCCGGCTGCGTCGAATGGCACGACACCACCAGCCGCTACAAGTCCTAGAGAGAGGAGCATTGCCGATGACGGCCAGTCCCGTACTCAGCACCTACTACCAGCACTCCGTCGCCGACTACTGGAACACCGAGAAGAACCCGGTCAACCTCCGACTGGGTGAGGTCGACGGGATCTACCACCACCACTATGGCATCGGCGAGGTGGACTGGTCGGTCCTTGAAGGCCCGGAAGACACCCGCGAGAAACGCATCATCGAGGAGCTTCACCGGCTCGAGCACGCGCAGGCCGACCTCCTCATCGGCCAGCTCGGCGCCCTGCGGCCCGAGCACCGGGCCATGGACGCCGGCTGCGGCCGTGGCGGCTCCAGCCTCCTGGTCAACCGCAGGTACGGCTGCCAGGTAGACGGCGTGTCCATCTCCGAGTCCCAGGTGGCCTTCGCCAACGAACAGGCGGAGAAGCGCGGTGTGTCCGACAAGGTGCGCTTCCATTTCCGCAACATGCTCGACACCGGCTTCGAACCTGGAACGTTCCAGGCGATCTGGAACAACGAGAGCACGATGTACGTCGAGCTGTCGCTGCTGTTCGCCGCGCACGCCCGCCTCCTGAGCCGGGGCGGCCGGTACGTGTGCATCACCGGCTGCTACAACGACGCCTACGGCCTGCCCTCGCGTGCCGTGAGCCAGATCAACGCCCACTACATCTGCGACATCCACCCCCGCAGCACCTACTTCAAGGAGATGGCGGCCAACCGCCTCGTCCCCATCGACGTCATCGACCTCACCGCCGCGACCATCCCCTATTGGGAGCTGCGCGCCAAGACCCACCTCGCGACGGGGATCGAGCAGGCGTTCCTCGACGCGTACAAGGACGGCAGCTTCCAGTACCTGCTCATCGCCGCCGACCGCATCTGACGGTGATTCCCCCTCCATTCAACAAATCCACCGCCAAGTCCGTCTGAGGGGAGACCGATCACGGAAAGGCGATGGTAAGTGGAAGACGACCCCCGGTTCGCGGAGTTCGTCGCCGAACGCGCCAACGCGCTGCTGCGCTACGGCTACGCCCTGAGCGGCAATCCGCACGACGCGGCGGATCTGACGCAGGAGGCGCTGGTCAGGCTGCACCGGGCGTGGGCGCGCGTGCGCAGGAAGGAGGACCCGGAGCGCTACACCAAGGCGATCATGGCCAGGCTGCACATCAGCGCCTGGCGGCGCCGCCGCCGCGAGCAGCTCGCCTGGGCCCTCCCGGAGACGCCGATCGAGGACGTGCTGCCCTCCGACGCCGACCAGGAGCTCTGGCAGGCGCTCGAAGGGCTGCCACGCAAGCAGCGCGCCGTCCTCGTCCTGCGCTTCTACGAGCAGCTCCACGACTCGGAGATCGCCGGCGTGCTCGGCATCTCCCAGGGGACCGTACGCAGCCATGCGTCGCTCGGTCTGGCCAAGCTCCGTTCCGCGATCGCCCACCGTACGTCCGCGAGGAGGAGCGCCCCATGAGCACGGATCTGGAAGACGACCTGAGCCGGGTGCTCGGCCGTGCCGCCGAGGGGGCGCCGCAGGCCCCGATCGGCTTCCCCGGCCGGATCGCGGCGCGCTCCCGCCGCCGCAGGACGCGTACGCAGGCGCTGGTGGCGGCGGTCGCCATGGTGATCGTCGGCGTGACGGTACGCGGCATCGACGGGGCGCAGGTGGCGCAGACCAAGCTGCCCGACCCCGTCGAGACAGTCTGGCCCGGCGCGGTCTGGAAGATTCCCCGGCAGCTCCCGGGCGTCCCGGACTTCCGTCCGGCGATCTTCATCGACGACCGCACGGTGCTCCTGTGGACGGAAAAGAGCGGCGAGCGGGCCGACGCCATCTACGCCTACGACCTCGGCACCGGCCGGACCCGGAAGATCGCGGACGTCCCCTCCGCGTACGCCTTCACGGTCGGCGCGGGCCGCATCGTCTGGCAGACGATCGACAGGAACGACCACACGCGGTTCTGGTCGGTGCCGGTCTCTGGAGGGAAGCCCGCCGCCATCGACACCGGCGGCCCGGTCAAAGCGCGCGGTGAGAAGCTGACCGTGGTCGGCGACCGGGTGGCGTTCTCACTGGTCCAAGGCGGGGTCTTCACGTTCCCTTTGAGGGGCGGGCGCGTGACCCCCGTCGCCGGTGCGGAGCGGCACCACATCCTGCGCTGGCCGTGGGTGGCGACCCCGAGCGAGTACACGCAGGACCGCGAGCCCAGCTTCCGGGAGCTGCTCAACGCCGAGACCGGGCAGGCGAGCAGGGCGGTCGTCCGGCCGGGGGAGAGGTACGTGAGGTGCGGCGTGACGACGTGCGTCGGCATGAGGCCCGACGACACGCGCTTCTACCGGCTGCGCGACGGTTCGCGGGAACGGGATCTGCCCGGCTCCTCGGTGCTCGGGCTGGGCGACGACCGGTTCATGGCCGCCGATCCGCCTGGTGCCGCAGGCGGTCAGGTGCTGCTCGACCTGGCCACCGGCAAACAGGGGGACCTGGGCCTGCGGCCGAGCGACAAGGGCCGGATGACCGGGGTGGAGCCGGGCATCCTCGACGGCGGCCTGGTGTCCTATGCGCTTAAGGACCAGTACGTGATCATCGACCTCGCCAGGATCCACTGATCTCCGCCTCAGGCGAGGGCGAGACCTGTCTCGCCCTCGCGGCGGCTACTTCCCGGCGCCCTTTCCGGGCAGGACCAGGCTGGTCCAGGGCCCGCTGGCGTAGTCGGCCAGGCGCCGGGCCTTCCCGGTTTCGATGTTGACCGCATACGTGCTGGTTTGCTTGCGGGCGCTGAGGATCACGACCTCGGACGGGCTCTGCCAGATGGTGGCGCCGTGGAAGCCGTCGCCCTTCGGCAGACCGCGGATCGGCACCTTCCGCACGATCCGCCCGGTCTTGGCGTCGAGGACGGTTAGCGCCGGCTCCTTGTCCTTGTAGTCGCGGGCGACCACCGTGCGGCCGTCCGGAGCGAGCTCGCTGAAGAGGATGAACGTCCCGTCGAAGCGCACCGGCTTGCCCCCGCCGGTGACGGGCATCAGCCACATGTCGGTCTTGACGTTGCGGAGCAGCTGGGCGATGCCGGCCTTGATGCTGATGATCTCGAACTGGTCGGGGACCCGCACCGTCTTGCCGGTGCGTACGTCGATCAGCAGCCCGGTGTCCCTCTTGCTCCCCACCCGCGGATCGAAGCCCACGTACCGGCCGTCGTCGGAGACGACGAGCTGGGTGCCGATCTGGATCTGCTCCTCCTTCACCTTGAAGGGGGAGGTCGACACGGCGCCGGTCGTCAGGTCGCGGACCACGTGGGCCTGGGCCTCGCGGCTGTAGTAGGCGAGCATGCGCCCGTCCCGGCTGATCGCGATGGGGCTGTAACCGCCCTTGCGGGTGGCTGCCAGCGCCTGCGGCACCCGGTACGTCGTGCCGGCGCGGGTGACCACCCGCCATTCCTGGACGCGGCAGTTGGTGACCTGAAGGTCCGCGGACACGTCGCAGGGCGTCTTGTACCCGTACTCGACCGCCCCCACCTTCCCGTCGGGCAGGTCGGCCACCGGGTCCGTGCTTTGCGGGGCGGCCGGGTGGGCCCCGCGGGGCCAGACCACCGTCCCGACCGCCACCGACGCCACCAGCGCCGCGACCGTCGCGACGGTGGTCGCCGCCATCGTGGCGCGCCGCCTGCGCCGGTGACCGGCGATGGCCGCGTCGGCCAGGCTCACCAGCGGTGCCTCCTCCGCGAGACCGCTCAGCGCCTCGCGCAGCCTGGTCATCGAACTACCTCCTGCAGGTACGGGTCAGCCAGCTCGGGCGCGAGCGCGCGCAGGCGGGCGAGGGCGTGATGGGTCTGGCTCTTGACGTTGCCGATCGAGCAGCCGAGCGCTTCGGCCGTCTGCGCCTCGGTGAGGTCCTCCCAGTAGCGCAGCACGATCACTGCCCGCTGCTTGCGGGTCAGCTTGGCCAGCGCCTGGCGCAGGACGATCCGGTCGAGCGTGGCGTTGTCATGGGAGGCGCCCTGCTCCGGTGGTGCGGCGCTCAGCACCTCGGGCCGGGGGCGGCGGCGCCAGGCCAGGTACTGGTTGACCAGGGCCTTGCGCGTGTATGCCTCGGGATTGCCCTCCTTGGCCAGCTTGGGCCAGTGCTTCACAATCTTGGTCAAGACGCTCTGCAACAGGTCCTCGGCGAGGTGGGCGTCCCCCACGAGCAGGTACGCAGTCCGCATCAGCGCTTGCTGGCGAGCGAGCACGAACTCGCGGAAGCCGTCGTGACGATCCAATGTGCTGTCTCCTCTCGCCCCTTACCAATGCGGTCCTGGGACGAAAGGTTGCACATCCGTCTCTGCTTTCACATGGTGAGGGGGCCCCGCTCTGGGACCCCCTCGCATCTGATAGGTCGCGTTTACGCGGGTGCGTACACGCGGTGGACGAACTCGGCGAGCTTGTTGTCCGGCAGCTCCTTCGCCAGATCGGCCTCGGTGACCATGCCCACGATCCGGTGGTTCTCGATCACGGGCAGCCGCTTGATCTGGTGCTGCGTCATCTTCTGCAGCGCCTCCTCGACGCTGCTGTGGGCGTCGACCCAGACCAGCCCGTGGGCGAGCTCACTCGCGGTGGTCTGGTCGATGTCCTTGCCCTCGGCGCAACACTTGATCACGATGTCGCGGTCGGTGATGATCCCTTTGAGCCGGTCGTCGTCCCCGCAGATCGGCAACGCGCCGACCGAAAGATCACGCATCATCTGCGCGGCCGTGCGGAGGCTGTCGTGTTCGCCGACGCACTGCGCTCCGCGGTGCATCACGTCCTGGACTGTTTTTCCGACTCCCGATGTGCCCATTTCTACCTCCTCCGAGAGGGGTCGAAGGAATCTTCAATCTGAGCCCTACCCCGCCTGCGGGAGATCGCACGAGGTTTGGCGAGGGCGCTGGGCGGTATGCTCCCATCAGGGGACATATGAAAAAGATCGCCGCTGTCGCAGGACTCGTGGTCATGGCCACGTCCGGCGTGACCGCCGCCTTCGGAGACGGTACCGCCCAGCACGAAGTGAGTCAGCAGCAGTACGACACCCTCATCTCCCAGTGCCGCTATGCCGACCAGGGCAAGGCGAAGTGCCGTGAGGCGGTCAAGGAGATGTACCGCATCGGCAAATACGACAAGACGCTCGACTGTCGCACGTATTCCGGCGTGACCGTATGCGGCACGCTCAAGCTCAGTAAGGCCGAACGCCAGTGCGTTCGCGAATCCGTCTCCGCGGGGCTGACGTACCGCCGCGCCGAGGTGGAGTGCTACGCCTTCACCTGAGGAGCCAGTTCCATGATCATCGTCGGCGTTGACGGCTCGAGGACCGGGTTGGACGCCGCCGGCTGGGCCGCCACGGAGGCGGCGCTGAGACAGGTGCCGCTTACCGTGGCGCACGCCGTTCCGAAGTGGGTGTGCGAGGAGACCGACGGACACTACGCCGAGGTCGGCCGGTGGCTGCGCGAGGGAGCGAAATCGGTGCTGATCTCCGCGCGGGACCGCGCTCTGCGGGAGCGGCCGGAGATCACGGTGGAGACCGTCCTGCTGCCCGGCGACCCCCGCTCCGCGCTGGTCAAGGTCTCGGAGAACGCCGAACTGCTGGTCGCGGGCAGCCGGGGCGTCGGCGGCGTGCGCGGGCTGCTGGTGGGGTCCGTCGCGTACGGTATCGCCGCGCACGCGGTCACGGACGTCGTCCTGGTACGCGCCCGCCCCTCGACCCCGCGCGGCGAGATCGTGGTGGGGGTCGACGGGTCTCCCGGGGGCGTACGGGCGCTGGGCTTCGCGTTCGCCGAGGCCGAATTGCGCGGTACGAAGCTGCGCGCCGTACACGCGTGGGCCTGGCCGCATCCGAGCGGGTTCGAGCCGGCCGACCGTGACGGCGAGCTGGACCAGTCGCGCGAGCTGGACGCGCTCCTGGCGGGGCACCGGGAGCGGCATCCGGGGGTGGAGGTGGTGCCGGAGGTCGTGCACGGCCACCCCGTCGAGGTGCTGCGGGAGGCGGCGGCCGAGGCGGATCTGCTGGTGGTCGGCACGCACGGGCGCAGCCAGTTCGCCGGGATGCTCATGGGCTCGATCAGCCAGGCCATGCTCCACCACGCCCCCTGCCCGCTCGCCGTGGTCCGCAGGGAGCGGGTCTGAAAGTTACACGCCGATCCCGGCGTTCGCGCAGGTCGCCGCCTCGCGCGGGGCTCGCCGCCTTCCCGCCGTACCGGCGCCGTCCTTACGATCTGCGCAGGCTACGACGGGAGAGCAGACGATGCGCAGGACCAGCACCTTGCTGGCGGCGATGCTGGCGTTCGCCGCGGCGGTGTTATTCGCGACGACCACGCAGGCCAGCGGTGCCGCCGCCACCCGGATCATGCCTCTGGGCGACTCGATCACCGGCTCTCCGGGCTGCTGGCGGGCGCTGCTCTGGAACCGGCTCCAGAGCACCGGCTACACCAACATCGACTTCGTCGGCACCCTCCCGCCGCAGGGCTGCGGCGTCTCGTACGACGGCGACAACGAGGGCCACGGCGGCTACCTGGCCACCAACATCGCCAACCAGAGCCAGCTGCCCGGCTGGCTCTCGGCGACCAAACCCGACATCGTGCTGATGCACCTCGGCACGAACGATGTGTGGAGCAACATCGCGCCGGCGACGATCCTCAGCGCGTTCACCACGCTCGTGAACCAGATGCGGGCCGGCAACCCCAACATGAAGATCCTCGTCGCCAAGATCATCCCCATGAACCCGTCCACCTGCGCCGACTGCGGCCAGCGCGCCGTGAACTTCAACAACGCCATCCCCGCCTGGGCGGCCGCGACCACCACGCAGCAGTCGCCGATCACGGTGGTGGACCAGTGGACGGGGTTCAGCACGAGCACGGACACCAACGACGGCGTGCACCCGAACTCGACCGGTGACCAGAAGATGTCCGACAAGTGGTACCCGCCCCTGGTGAGCGCCCTGTCGGGGATCACCCCCACCTCGACGCCCACCGTCACCCCCACCCCCACTCCCACTCCCACTCCCACTCCCGGTGGCGGGTGCACGGCGACGTACAAGAACGCCAACCAGTGGCAGGACGGCTTCCAGGGCGAGGTCACCGTCAAGAACACCGGCGCCTCGGCCATGAGCGCGTGGACGGTGCAGTGGACGTTCGCGAACGGGCAGCGGATCAGCCAGCTCTGGAACGGCACGCTGAGCGCGACCGGCTCCGCGGTGACCGTGCGCAACGTGGCCTGGAACGGCTCGCTCGCGCCGGGGGCCTCGACCACGTTCGGCTTCATCGCCTCGTGGAGCGGCACGAACACCGCCCCCACGCCCACCTGCTCCTAGTTCGCTGTGATGGGGGCCACTCTGGGCTCGGCCAGCCGCACGTAGTCGTCGGTGGCCAGCGCGACGGACCGGTCGAGCCTGGCGGCGTTGAAGTACAGCTCGGGCTGGTCGAGCAGCGTCGGGTCCGCGATCAGCTCGAGCCGGGGGTCGTAGCTGAACGGGAGCACGGTCCCGCTCATGCTGCCGGCCAGCTCCTCGGCCTTGTCCTTGGCGGCGAAGGCCACGTACGTGCCGTCCAGCAGCGACTTGACCGCCTGCAGGTCGAGCCGGGCGTTTCCGGGCACGACGGCCAGCACGTGCCGGGTCTGCTTCTTGCCGATCTTGACCATCACGACGAGGCACTTGGCGGCCTGCGCGACGTCGTGCCCGCGCAGGGCGCTGACCTCGTCGGTCCGCCCCTCCGGCGCGTGCTCGATCACCCGGTAGCGGGCGCCCGCGGCGTCCATGTCGGAGATCAGCCGCTCGTACAGCTCACCAGCCACTGCTCAACAACTCCTTCGCCGCGGCGATCCGGTCCTCGTCGCGCTGGTAGAACACCCACTGCTTGATCTTCCTGCCGCGGATCAGTCCCGCCTTGGCGAGCACCTTGAGGTGCTCGCCGCAGGTGGGCTGGCTCACGCCGAGCTTCTCGGCGATGAAGAGCGAGCAAACTCCGTCGCGTACGAGGTCGCCGTCGCGTTGCGGCGGGAAGTGTCGCTCGGGATCGCGCAGCCAATCGAGGATCAGCAGCCGCTTGTCATTGGCCAGTGCCTTGACCAGGTCGACGTCCAGCACAAAGGTATTATGGCAATTAGCTAATTACCTGTCTACCTAGGACTGGGTCACGACGGGCGCCCCTTCGCTGGCCTGCACCAACACGAACCCCTGCCCGCTGAACGCCAGCTGCATGGCCTCCCCGCTGCCCCGCCCGATCAGCGCCCCCACCTTCATCGTCCGGTTGACGCCGACGTGCAGCCCCGTGCTCCAGCACACGGCGGACTGGCCGTCGGCGTACGTGGGCATGCGGGCGGCATCGAGCAGCACCGGCGTGCCGTGCGTGGTCACCGCCACCCACCCGGTCCCGGTGACCGTCGTGTTGAACAGCCCGCCCGCCGCGATCCCGGCCCCCTGCACGCGCTGGATGTCCCAGGTGAGCTGCGGCTGGAACGCCAGCAGGTTGCGCCCGTTGACGGTGATCCCCTCGTTCTCCAGGTAGAACAGGTGGATGTCGTCGGCGTTGTCGGCGAGGTAGAGCAGCCCCTCGCCGCGTACGCGCATGAGGGACGCGCCCTCGCCCGTCACGGCCTTCTTGAACAGCTTGCCGAGCCCGCCGCCCTCGTAGTCGAAGTCCATCTTCCCCTGGAAGGCGACCATGGAGCCCTGCTTGGCCAGGACCTCGTGCGGCAGCTGCACGCGCAGCATCTTGCCGTTCTGGAGCGCGAAGCCGGGTGGCAGCTGCTGGGACTCGAGATTGCCGAAAATGGAGCTACGCACGGTTGGACCTTCCTAGGCTCGGGAGGGGGACGCTACGGCCCACCGTACGCAAACTTTTCACAAAAGAAGCCGCCGGACTTTTCACAAAAGAAGCCGCCGGCTAGAACTGCCCTCGCGCCTCTTCCACCCACGCCAGCACGGTTGCCGCTTTCTCGGCACCGGCGATCTCAGCGGCCTCGTCCAGCACCGCCACGGCGTCCTCACGCCGCCCCTCCGCGGCAGCGATATACGCCAGCCCCACCAGATTGGCCGCCACCCCGGCCATGAACCCGAGCTCCCGGCGCAGCCGTACGGACTCCTCCAGCCGTTCGCGCGCCGCCGGCAGCCGTCCGGCCATGTGCTCGGCGATGCCCAGGTGGCGCAGGACGTACGAGAGGGTCAGCTTGTCGCCGGCCTGCGTCGCCAGCTCATGGGCCCGCTCCAGAGCCGCCGCCGCGGGCGCCTCGTCCCCGCGGACGACCTGATGGAAGGTCCCGACCCAGAGCAGCGCCTCACCCTCACCCCGGACATCCCCGAGCGCCCGGTAAAGCTCCGCGGCCCTCTCGAACAGCCTCAGCTCTTCGTCGCCCTGCTCGCCCTGCCCATCGAGAAACCGGCCGTGCATGATCCGCCCTCGAACCAGCGCAAGATCGGCCTCCACGCCGTCCAGCCCCCGATCGGCGGCCTCCAGCCCGGCCACATCCCCGCCGAAAACGGCCCGCTCATAGAGCTCCTTGGCCCGCTCAAGCCGCCCGTCCATGCCCACCACTCCCATCAGATCCGGGGGAGCGAGGGAATCGGGCCGCCCCTATCCCTTGCCGGCCGCCGTCGCCAGATCCCGTACGACCTGAATCAACTCGGCCGGATCGAACGGCTTGGTCAGATAAGCGTCGACCCCGATCCCCAACCCCCGCCGCCTATCATCGTCCTGCGCCCGCGCCGTGATCAACACCACCTTGATATGCCTGGTGGCCTCCTCGGTCCGCAACCTCTGCGCCGTCGTCCATCCATCCAGGCACGGCATCATCACGTCCAACGTGATGACGTCCGGCATGACGTCGAGCACACGATCAAGGCAGTCCTGCCCATCGGTGGCGGTCGCGACCTCGAACCCCTCCAGGTTCAGGTTGACCGCGATGAGCTGCCGGATGACCTCGTCGTCGTCCACGACCAGTACTTTCCCAAGAACCTCGCCCACGGGCGCCAAGGTAACCTGTAGCGAGGTTGTCACGGGTGGTTTTCGCTGGATGTGTTCAAGGACCTTTATCGTGTGCCGAGTGGTGCCGGGATGCTGATAGCCTTATCACTCGTCGAGCCCCCTTAGCTCAGGGGATAGAGCACCGGCCTCCGGAGCCGGGTGCGTAGGTTCGAATCCTACAGGGGGCACTCGAGATCTCCATCGAAAGATGGGCAAGGACCTGCGGAAACGCAGGTCCTTTTGCGTTCCGGCGTGTGACACTCGCTGCCACCGATCCCATGATCACGTACGAGGAGCGTACGATCGGCCAAGGCCAGGATCACGGTAGACCCCGGCATCAACAGTCGGCTGGCTGCGATCTCGAAGGCCCGCGATCAGCCATGGGTGTCCGGCCCTTTGCGATCGAGCGCTGCTCTGATCTGGCTGAGCCACTCTGTGCCCAGTTGGCGCCCGTTCGGGAGTTGGTCGCCTCGATCCCAGCGCCACGTTGTGATCATCGCCAGCATGAGGATCCGGCACTCGCGCAGCAAGTCTTGATCGACACCCTGATAGTGCTCGCTGACTTCTTCGGGCGCATGGGCGAGGTCGAATTCGACAGGCCCACGGCAGCATGTCTCGAAGTCTATGAACAGCAGCCCGTTCTTCGTGGTGAGCACGTTGCCCGGGTGCGGCTCGCCGTGCACCAGCTGCTCGGCGCCGCCGCGCTCGCCGATCACTCGTCTCAGGCTTCGTAACGTGTCGCCGAGCAGTTCCCGGTCCGCGTCGGCGAGCGCCGGAGTTTGGTCGCGGTTCGCCAGGAGTTGTTGAGCCTGCTCGACTCGATCCGTGAAGTGCGGCGTCGGGACATCGAGTTCGCGCATGCCGGTGTGCAGCCGCTCGAGCGCATTGGCGTAGTCGGCTGGTGAGATCTCTTGAGGTGTCACGGGTTCGTAGTAGGTCCACAGCGTGACCGCGAAGCCGTCACGCTCATGGACGCGTGGCTCCACTCGAGGCTCGAGAGCAGCCACAGGACACCCGGAGTCGGCGAGCCGCTGAGCAAGGTCGACTTCGAACTGTGCGACCTGATGCGCTACGGGTGCCACCCGGGCCAGGACGTCACAAGGCAGTAGGCGCAGAGTGAGCTTGTTCGAGTCATGAAGAACGATCGCGTCGTCGGCTGTCAGGCCGAGTGAGGAAGCGGTCGACATGGCCGCGGCCACCGCACGCGGGACCTCTGACGCCTGCATCTTCGCCTGGTGTCCTCTCCCTTGAGCGCTGCCGTACTCTCCAAGCGGTGCAACCTGGGCACCATACCAAGTTGTCGATAGAGCCGCGGTGGCGCGAAGTCCAGCTGCGCCCGGGAAAGCATTTGGCCGCCAACTGCAGGCCCTCCTGCTACGACTCGACACCGCGTGCCGTGCCGCCGACGACCTCGCCTTGAAGGCGTACGCCGGATCGGCTCCCATCGCCCGCGCCTCGGGCAAAGCCTGTGGTTCACCACCGCAAGGTGGTCAGCGTGCGGGGTCGGTCCCGTTGCGTTGCGCCAGACGGGTCGGGGCGCGCTCGTTCGGGGCGGCACTGATCGCGATCGGGGTCTGGTAGATGATCTTGTCCGCTTGCCGGCCGCTCGCTCGCCTCGGAGGTTTGAGGACCTCCAGCGTCTCCAGCAGGGCAGACTGGTCCAGGTCACGTGCACAAGCGCAGGTGGAGCCGTCAGTTCACGTCCTTTCTGACGGCGCGCAGAACCCCGAGCCCGCCTGGGATGACGATCCAGGCCAGCACGGACGTGGCCAGGCGGGCGGCGGCTTCCCACGTCCAAGCCCCGCCCATGAGCGGGTTGGTCGTCGTGTTGAGGTCCAGCCACGCGGCCAGGGTCTCGCCCGCCCCGCCGAGTTGCGCGACGAAGCTCCACAGTGCCGTACCGGCCATGCAGATCACGATGGCTGCCGGGGCGTTGAGCAGCAGCAGGCCCATCGCCAGGCCCTGCGCGGTCATCAGCACCATCACCGTGATCCACCCGAGCACGGTCTGCGGGGCGACGTACCAGGATGCCTCCACACCCCGTGCCGCCGCCGCGACGGCCGTCGCCGGCACCGCCGCCACCAGCGCGAACAGGCATGCCACCACGGCCGTGCCCAGTGTCGGCAGGCACTTGGCCGCCAGGACCCGCGCCCGTCGCGGCTCCAGCGCGAACGTCGTCAGCGCCGTACGGTGGCTCCACTCCGCCGTCAAAGTCAGCACGGCCAGCACGGGCAGCAGGATCCCCAGCGCGATGGCCGCGCTGCCGGCCAGCGTGAACAGCTTCGGTGGCCCGGTCTGCACGATGGCCCGGCCGGCGACGAGCGCGACCGCCAGGACGGCCAGGACCCCTGTCATGATCATGCTGCTGCGCGTGTCGAACAGCTTGCGGGTCTCGGCCCGCAGCAACCGGCCGAAGGGGATGCGGCCCGTGCCGGGCTCCGGTTCGCGAGTCACGCGGGGCTCCTGTCGGCGTCGGAGGTCAGGTCGAGGAAGGTCCGTTCGAGGCCGTGGCCCCGGCTCAGCTCGGCGACCGTGCCCTGGGCCAGCACCCGGCCCCGGCCGATCATGACGATGTGGTCGGCGACCTGCTCGACCTCGTGCAGCAGGTGCGAGCTGAGCAGCACCGCGCAGCCGCCGTCGGCCAGGTCGCGCAGCAGCCCGCGCATCCACTGGATGCCCTGCGGGTCGAGGCCGTTGACGGGCTCGTCCAGGATGAGCGCCCGCGGCCGGCCGAGCAGCGCGTGGCCGATGCCGAGCCGCTGGCGCATGCCCAGCGAGTAGCCGCCCACGGCCCGCCCGCCCTCGCGCCCGGACAGGCCCACCATCTCCAGGACCTCGCCGACGCGCGATCTGGGCAGGCCGAGCATCAGCGCACCCAGGGTGAGCACCTCCCTGCCGCTGCGGCCGGGATGGTGGGCGCCGGCGTCGAGCAGCGTTCCGACGTCGTAGCCGGGGCGGTCGAGCCGCGCGTACGGCCGGCCGAGCACGGTCGCCGAGCCCGACGTGGGCCGGGTGAGCCCGGTCAGGATGCGCAGAGCGGTGGATTTTCCGGCCCCGTTGGGGCCGAGGAAGCCGGTGACGGCGCCCGGCGGCGCGGTGAAGGACACGTCGTCGAGGGCCGTCACCCCCTTGTACGCCTTGCTGACGCGCTGGAATTCGATCACGGTGCAAGTCCACAGGAACGGGACCCGCCCGCTCATCGGACCTGGGGCGACGACCACACCGCCCCGGGTCCAGATCTCGCGGACGGATGTGGACCCAGGTCTGCACGACGGTAGACCCAGGTCGCTAAAACCGCAGGCCGGAGCTCCTTAGGCTGGAGCCGTGCACGATTCGTCCCTCGACCCCGGCCCCGACCGCATGGCCGCCGCCCTGCCCTACCTGCTCGCCGCGCTGCCCCTCGGCCTGACGCTGATCGTGCTGGCCGCCCGCGCGTCCTCGACCCCTCCCCCCAAGGCGTTCGTCGACATGGCCCTGGGCGTCGCCGCGCTCGTCCTGCTGCGCTGGCGGCATCGCGGGCCGTGGCAGACCGCGCTGGCCACGGCGCTGGCCACCGCCTTCTCCTTCACGGCGCTCGGTCCGGCCGTCGTCGCGTACGGGTCGCTGGCCGCGTACCGGCGCTGGCGGCAGACGGCGACGGTGGCGGTCGTGTTCTGGTTGTGCGTCGTGTCCTCCACCCGGTGGTCGGACAACCGCCTGCTGACTCTCGTGTACGCGGTGGCCGCGGCCGTGATCCTGGCCGGGAGCACCCTGTTCGGGCTCTACCTGGCCGGCCGGCGCGATCTGGCCGCCGCCCGGCAGGCCGCCGTGGTCGCGGCGCAGGCGCAGTGGGTGGAACAGGCCAAGCTGGAGGAGCGGCTCAAGATAGCCCAGGAGATGCACGACGTGCTGGCGCACCGGATCTCGCTGCTGGCGATGCTGGCGGGCGGGCTGGCGTACCGCGAGAACCTGTCTCCCGAGCAGACCCGCGAGGCCGCGCTGGCCATCCAGGAGAACGCGCACCAGTCGCTCAACGAGCTGCGCGCCGTGCTCGGCACGCTGCGGCGCGAGGACGGCCTCGCGCCTCCGCAGCCGACGCTGGCGCACCTGGAGGCCCTGTTCGACGAGGTACGGGCCGCCGGGCAGCGGGTCGAGGTGGACGACGCCATCTCCTGCCGCGACGCGTTGCCGGCGCAGACGGGGCGGCACGCGTACCGGATCGTGCAGGAGGCGCTCACGAACGCGCGCAAGCACGCGCCGGGCAGCCCCGTGACGGCCGAGCTGGGCGGACGGCCCGGCGAGGGCCTGCGGATCCGGGTGAGCAACGCGGCCCCGCCCGGCGGTCCCACGGGGCCCGGAGGGCGGCTGGGGCTGGTGGGGCTGGCGGAACGGACCCGGATGGCCGGCGGAACGCTCACGCACGCCGTACGAGATGGGCGGTTTGTCCTGGACGCCCGGTTGCCGTGGGAGGCTTGAACCCGTGATCAGAGTGGTGATCGTGGACGACGACCCGATGGTGCGCACGGGGCTGCGCCTCATCCTGGGCGGCGAGCCCGATCTCGACCTGGCCGGCGAGGCCGGGGACGGCAAGCAGGCCATGGACGTGATCCGCGACCTGCGGCCGGACGTCGTGCTGATGGACATCCGCATGCCGGAGCAGGACGGCCTCGTCACCACCGAGCTGCTCCTCAGCCGGCCGGCGCCGCCCCGGATCCTGGTGCTGACGACGTTCGACGCCGACGACCTCGTGCTGCGCGCCCTGCGGCTCGGCGCGCACGGCTTCCTGCTGAAGGACGCGCCGCCGCCGAAGATGATCGAGGCCGTGCGGGCCGTGGCCCGGGGTGAGCCGGTGTTGTCGCCGAGCGTGGCGCGCCAGGTCATCGCGGCCGCCACCGGTGGCCACGAGCCGCGCAGGCCGCGGGCGCTGGCGGAGCTGGCCGTGCTCACCGAGCGGGAGCGGGAGGTCGCGATCGAGGTGGCCAGGGGCGCCTCGAACGCCGAGATCGCCGCGAGCCTGTCGGTCAGCGTGGCGACCGTGAAGGCCAACATCACCCGCATCTTCGCCAAACTGGGCACCGACAACCGGGTTCACGTGGCCATGAAGGTCCGCGACGCCGGCCTCCTCTGACGCTGACACGCCCCGCATGACGCTTGTACGCCTCTCAATCGATGATGGCGGTGACCTCGGCCTCGATGAGAATGCCGGGCTCGAAGAGGATGTCGACCCCGATCAGCGCGAGCGGCGGCGTGGCGAGGTCGAACTCGAGGGCCGCCTGTTCGATTCCCGCGTTGAAGGCGTCGTACATCTCTCTCTTCCAGCCTGCGGCATACCACGTGAAGCGGACGACGTCGTGGAACGTCGCTCCTGCCGCGTCCAGCGCCTTGGCGACATTGCGGTAGACCTGGGCGACCTGTCCGGCGAGGTCGCCCGGTGCCACGAGCTCGCCGTTCTCGTCCCAGGCGACCTGTCCCGCGATGTGGACCTGCCTGCTGCCCGTCGCCACCGCGACGTGGTGGTAGATCGGGACTCGGACATGCTGGCCAGGGTTGATGAGCGAGACGGCCATGAGATTTCCCATCGGTCTTTTCGTTACGTCAGGTGAGCGCAAGGCGGCGGACGGCCTGACTTCGTGGTCTCTTGCGGTTACTGGGAAACCATAGGAGAGTGTTCGTTGACGTGGAAGAACGAACTTTTCAGTGACTGGGGAACCAGATGGTGACCAAGCAGTTCATGGGCTCGTCCAATAAGGCGGATCTGAGGCGCGCGGACTCCCTGGCGCGGGAGATCTTCTCGGATGTCGCCAACAAGTGGGCGTTGCTGATCATCGAGGCGCTCGGTGAGCGCACCCTGCGCTTCAGCGAGCTGCGGGACGAGGTCGAGGGCATCAGCCACAAGATGCTCACCCAGAACCTGCGCATGCTGGAGCGCAACGGCCTGGCCGAGCGAAAGGTGTACCCCACCGTGCCGCCGCGGGTGGAGTACACCCTCACCGAGCCGGGCCAGGCCCTGCGGGCGACGGTCGACCTGATCTGCGGCTGGACCCACCAGTACTTCGGTCACATCGAGGCCGCCCGCCGCGGCTTCGACGCCTGACTGCTCACGTAGGCCGGCGGCAGGCAGCCCGATCAACCGGATCAGGGGCGGAAAAAATGCCTGACTAACCTCGGGCTTTCGCGGTGAATTTCGCGCAGATTGATCAACTACATAAGAAAAGTGCTTCTGAGCTGGGATGATGGGGCTTGTCTAAGGTCCTGTCCCCGCCAGATCGAGAAGCACTTTCCACGTGAAGACTATCGCCTCCCACCACACCATCACCGCCTCCGCCG